>CAYWAB010000026.1:0-2490 GCA_964456105.1 uncultured Christiangramia sp.
GAAGAACTTATAAAATGACCGTATTTTTAGTAATAATAGTACTAGCACTTCTGGCTGTAACTGGTTGGCAGATCTCCAAGATTTTCGAACTATCCAGGAGACCTGATGCCGATACTTCTCAGATTGCAAACGATAAGGATAATAAGAGAAATGGAATGCTGATGCTGGCTTTCGTTATCTTTATCTATGTAATTACCATCTATTGTTTCTGGGAGTACGGAAGATTCTATCTTCCTGAGGCTGCCTCAGAACACGGGTCACAGTATGATACCCTGATGTTCGTTTCCATTGCGCTTATCATGGTGGTACAAATCATTACCCAGGGTCTTTTGCATTACTTTGCATACAAGTACAGGGGAGAAAAATCAAAAAGAGCCTTATTCTTTGCTGATAATGATAAACTGGAATTTGTCTGGACCATAATTCCTGTTATCGTTCTCGCCGGATTGATCATCTACGGATTGTTCACCTGGAGCGATATCATGAATGTGAATGAGGAAGAAGATCCAATGATCGTCGAGATCTATGCCTATCAGTTCGACTGGAGGGCAAGATACGCTGGAACCGATAATACGCTTGGGAAGGCGAATGTTAGGTTTATTGAAGGCGTTAACCAGCTGGGAGTAGACCAGTCTGATGCCTATGCTGACGATGATAAGATCGTTAACGAACTGCATTTACCTGTAAATAAACCGGTATTGTTCAAGTTCCGTTCCCAGGATGTACTTCACTCCGCTTATTTCCCATTCTTTAGAGCTCAAATGAACGTGGTTCCGGGAATGATAACTCAATTTGGTTTTACACCTACCATCACTACTGAAGAAATGAAGAACAGTGAGTATATGGTGGAGAAGGTGAAAAGCGTTAATCAGGTAAGAAAAGAGAGGAATGAAGTGCTGCAGGCAGAAGGAGAACCTACTCTGGATCCTTATGAATTCGATTATTTCCTTCTATGTAATAAGATCTGTGGGCAGGCACATTACAATATGCAAATGAAGATCGTTGTAGAATCTGAAGAAGATTTCAACGAGTGGTTAGAGGAACAGCAAACCTTTGGTAGCCTTATGGAAAGTCAGGCAAACAGTGAAATGGCTTCAAGTAAGAATGCTGAAGAGAATATGGAAGAAAAAGATAGTAGTGACTCGCAGAATGAAGAAGCGGTGGCTATGGTAGATAACAAAAAAAAATAAGCTAAAGAAATAGAGATATGTCAGCAATTGCAAACGCACCGGCACACGATCATCACGACGATCACGGACATCATCACAAAGAGACTTTTATAACTAAGTATATATTTAGTCAGGACCATAAGATGATTGCCAAGCAATATCTTATTACCGGACTAATCATGGGTATTATTGGTATCGCCATGTCCATACTATTCAGGATGCAACTTGCATGGCCTGGAGAGTCTTTCTGGATTTTTGAGGCCCTGTTAGGGAAATGGGCTCCAGATGGTGTGATGTCGCCTAGTATTTACCTTGCTTTGGTGACCATTCATGGTACCATCATGGTATTCTTCGTGCTTACTGCCGGGTTAAGTGGTACTTTTAGTAACCTTTTGATTCCTTTACAGATCGGTGCGAGAGATATGGCCTCGGGATTCCTTAATATGGTTTCTTACTGGTTATTCTTCCTTTCAAGTGTTATCATGCTTAGCTCACTTTTCGTTGAGGCCGGACCTGCATCTGCAGGATGGACCATCTATCCGCCGTTAAGTGCACTTCCACAGGCTATTGGAGGTTCCGGGACCGGGATGACCTTATGGTTAGTTTCCATGGGTATCTTTATTGCTTCGTCACTTTTAGGATCACTGAACTATATAGTTACCGTAATAAATCTTAGAACTGAAGGAATGTCTATGACCAGGCTTCCTCTTACCATATGGGCGTTCTTTGTAACTGCTATAATCGGGGTGGTTTCTTTCCCGGTACTATTGTCAGCAGCTTTGCTATTGATCATGGACCGTAGTTTTGGAACATCCTTTTTCCTTAGTGATATTTTTATACAGGGAGAAGTACTTAGTCACCAGGGTGGTTCACCTGTGCTTTTCGAACATCTTTTCTGGTTCCTAGGGCATCCTGAAGTGTATATCGTATTATTACCTGCTTTGGGGATTACCTCTGAGATCATCGCAACCAATGCCCGTAAGCCAATTTTCGGTTATCGTGCGATGGTTGCCTCTATTCTTGCGATCGCTTTCCTTTCAACTATAGTTTGGGGTCACCATATGTTCGTATCTGGTATGAATCCATTCCTTGGATCTGTATTTACCTTTACGACTCTTTTGATCGCGATACCTTCGGCTGTAAAGGCATTCAACTATATTACTACTCTCTGGAAGGGGAACCTTCAAATGAACCCGGGAATGCTATTCTCGATAGGATTGGTTTCCACCTTCATTACCGGGGGTCTTACAGGTATCATACTTGGGGATTCTACACTGGATATCAACGTGCATGATACTTACTTCGTGGTGGCTCACTTCCA
>CAYWAB010000026.1:2500-7774 GCA_964456105.1 uncultured Christiangramia sp.
CTTGGATATATTCACTTCTGGGTAACTGCAGTAGGTGCTTACGGGGTTTTCTTCCCCATGCACTTTATTGGAATAGCTGGTCTTCCAAGACGTTACTATACCAATACCGAGTTCCCGTACTTTGATGATTATGCAGATGTTAATGTTATAATCACGGTAGCTGCCATAATTACTGCATTAGTGCAGTTAGTGTTCATCTACAACTTCTTTAATTCTATTTTCTATGGAAAGAAAGCAGTTCAGAACCCATGGAAATCGAATACTCTGGAATGGACTACACCTGTCGAGCATATCCACGGAAACTGGCCTGGTAAGATACCTTCAGTTTATCGTTGGGCTTATGACTATTCTAAAGAAGACGAGAATGGTGATTACGTGATCAAAGGTCAGGATTTTGTTCCTCAAACCGTTCCTTTACAGGATAAGGAAGAAGAAATGAATCACTAATGTGACCGAATCGAATAAATTTAAAAAGGGGCCTTTAAAAGGGCTCCTTTTTTTATAGGTATAACCAGTAATTTACTTTTAGATTTATGCTTCTGAACCTTGGTGAAATTGAATCTGTGGTAAAATAATTATCGTTGTATACCAGGAATATATCAGATAAAGGAGCGAAGCGCCATTGGAGCCTGGAGTTGATTCCAAAGTTATTCTCGATGGTACTGTATTGTATCAAAGTAGCCCAGAACAGCGACTTGCTAAAGGTGATATCAAACTTACTTCCTATCAGCCAGATGTCGTTGTCTGAAAATGGCTCGGGTAACTCAACCTTATCATACCTGGCTTCCAAACTCATTAAATAATTAGGTTGTAACCTTAAGTTGAATTTAGCTTCCTGGGTGAATTTTGTTCCATTATAGAATTCCCCATAATTGCTTTCAAATTCATAAAAGAACTTTTTCCTGGTGTCGCTCTGGAAATTGATCTCTCCGCTAGTGTAATGATAATCTGTAAGTTCAGGAAGCGGCTGTTCTCCTATTCCCGAAGGATCGAATTCAGAGAATAAATAAGTGTATCGATTAAAGATACGGGCCGATATGCTGCTGGTATTGGTGTACTCCATATTCCAGGATCCTATAAAGTTGTAATCGGTAAGTTTATAGTCCAGATCTGGTTTCCAGATCATGAGTGGAGTAATGCTGATATTATGCTGAACGATTTTCTCGTTTAATGGAAAGATAAGTCGTTCAATTTGCGGGTCTATCCTTAAGATTCCTTTACGAGGAATGAATCCGAGATCTGAATTAAAGTTTTCTCCAACATAGAATCCGCTACCTCTTATTCTCCACTGAAAGGCGTTATAATCCAGTCGTAAGCCTGTAGAAAAGTCATCATTTTCTAAACCGGGGGTAAAGGATTTATGTAGGTAAGCATTGCCTGTCCATTTATTGGTAAGGGTCCTTAGATTATAATCCAGGCCGATCACCCTGTTATACTCCTCTTCAGAGCTATTAAATCCTTCATCTGATGTGTTTTGCCGATTGACTACTATGGCGCTTATATTCGAGCGGTCGAAAATACGATGCTGAAGTGCTATCACTGTATTATTGTTGGCCTCTATATCGTAAAGCTCATTTTTCCTGGTTTGAACGTTCAGTATTCCTACACGGAAATCGTTATTCAATTTTCCACTCAACCTTGCACCGGCCAAAATTTCTATCTGGCGGTTGGTGCCGGTAGAATCTCTGGCTATACCAATACGTCTTGAAAAGAACGGATTAGCTTCTTCAGGATTTCCAAAATCTCCAAAAAGATCGCTATTCTCTATAAAGAACTGCCTTCTTTCGGGAAGGTTTACCTCAAATCGTGTTAGATTGGTAACGAGGTTATCTGCTTCCACCTGTGAAAAATCAGGATTGAAGGTTAGGTCCAGGTTAAGGCTGTTTCCTATACCTATCTTGGCGTCTGCTCCTGCCTTTAGTTTATTAAGTTCTTTGTCGTTTTCAAAATCATTTCCCAGGATCCCGGTAACATAGGGGATGAGTGATAATGGATTTTTTGGGTTGTTCAGTGGTTTTTCAAAGATCATATCACCCATAAAGGAGAGATTGAAAATAAATTGATTACGTGGTATCCTTATCCAGGTATTCCTTTCATTTCCCTGTGTATCGAACTGGTAAGAATTGAAACGCCATTTTTTTGTGCCCTCCGTAAATTTGAAAGAGCTCATGGGGATAGACCATTCGCTAATGTAGAAATCATCATAGACCTTTGTTTGGGCAGTCCACTTCACGTCCCAGCTCGTTGTAAAACCTCTTAGACTGGTGCCTCCACCCGAAACCAAAGCTTCTCTTCGCACCCCTGCCGGATTAACTCCAAAGAGGAAAGCATTGGCACCATCATTAAAAGTGTCGAACATCAATGTGATGTTATCGCTTCCTCCCGCTCTAAAATCCCTTCGCAATGAAGGTATCACAAAATCCTGTCCTTGTATAAATACTTTTATCCCAACATAGAGATAACTCTCATTATAGAGCATTTTGATCTCTGTCTGGTTTTTGGCGTGAACGGTATCTGAGGGAAAATACTGCCAGAAGTCTGTGGCGGGCTCAGCCTTATCCCATGCGGGTTCATCCAGAATTCCATCCACAGAAATCGGCGTGTTTACGTAATCGACATGAAAATTTTTAGACTGAGATAATGAAAAAAGAGGTAGTAAAAGAATTAGACCCAGAAAAAGTATTCGTTTCATTTATGGAATTTATGGGGACCCCTAAAATACTAATTCCTGCAAAATAAATTTTAAGCTTATACTTTTCTTCTGGGCCTATCGCCCAATTTGTATATTTGTGATATGAACGAGAACCTGGATCCAACAGGAGATAATTTTTCTTCCGAAGAGTATGATATAGAGAGAGCCCTGAGGCCACTTAGTTTTGATGATTTTGCAGGACAGGAGCAGGTACTGGAGAATCTCCAGATCTTTGTCCAGGCAGCTAATCTTAGAGGGGAAGCTTTGGACCATACCTTGTTTCATGGTCCTCCGGGACTTGGTAAAACTACCCTTGCTCATATTCTGGCCAATGAACTAAATGTTGGCATCAAGATCACTTCGGGACCCGTTCTTGATAAACCTGGAGATCTTGCAGGTTTGCTTACTAATCTAGAAGAAAGAGATATACTTTTTATCGATGAGATTCATAGGTTAAGTCCTATTGTGGAGGAGTATCTCTATTCTGCAATGGAAGACTATCGTATAGATATTATGATAGAAAGCGGACCTAATGCCAGGACGGTGCAGATCAACCTGAATCCTTTTACCCTTATTGGAGCCACCACAAGATCCGGACTGCTTACTGCTCCTATGAGAGCGAGATTTGGTATTTCATCCAGGTTACAATATTATTCGACAGAGCTGCTATCAGGAATCGTGGAGAGAAGTTCAGACATCCTTAATGTTCCGATCACCAATGATGCTGCTATAGAGATCGCTGGAAGAAGCCGCGGAACGCCCAGGATAGCGAATGCACTTCTTAGAAGGGTCCGTGACTTTGCTCAGATAAAGGGCAATGGAAAAATAGATATAGAGATCGCTAAATTCGGATTGAAAGCACTTAATGTGGATGCTCACGGTCTGGACGAAATGGACAATAAGATTCTCTCTACCATTATCGATAAGTTTAAAGGAGGTCCTGTAGGGATTACCACCCTTGCGACTGCGGTTAGCGAAAGTGCCGAAACCATTGAAGAGGTCTATGAACCGTTCCTGATACAGCAAGGATTTATTTATCGTACTCCCAGGGGTAGGGAAGTTACCGAGCATGCCTATAGGCATCTTGGCAAAATTAAAGGTAGCTCACAAGGCGGACTTTTTGATAAATAGAACACTACCTATTTCTGAATGATAAAGAGTATTTTGTATCTTCAAAAAAAATGCTCTAATGTTTCTATTCTTTAGAAACAAAAAAAGAAAAAATTGAAGGAAAAGAACTCTAAAATACCCGAAGTTTCGTTGTTTCGGTTTTTACGACATTCACTAGATATTGTAAAAAATCCTTTACCCTTTCACAGCAATAATTTCAAGGAAAAAGGAGATAGTTTCCGGCTAAATATTGGTTTGAATAAATCCGTTATTTTTTCAAGGGATGCGGGGCTGCTGGAATATGTGCTCCAGAAGAACCAGAGGAACTATGTGAAGTCGGAGATACAGACAAAGGACCTTTCGAAATATGTCGGCCAGGGTCTGCTTACCTCTGAAGGTGAGCACTGGAAAAAACAACGAAAGCTGATTCAGCCTGCATTTCACAAAAAACAGCTGTCCAATCTTCTGGAGTCTATAAGGAATGCCATCTTAAAAGAATACGAAAAAATAGAAACAGGGAAGAACTTTGATATTTTTCCGGTATTCAATGACCTCGCTTTTCAAACGGTAGTACAATCTCTTTTTAGTGGGGCTGCCAATCAAAATGAGATAGACAGATTACAGTATATTACAGAATCTGCCCAGAAAATGCTGGTTAGGGAACTAAGGCAGCCATATCTGGGATGGTGGTTCAAGGCAAGCGGAAAGATAGATCATTATCTTAAACTTACCGGAGAAGCCCGCGAGATCCTAAAAAAGGTTGTAGAGGAACGAAGAAATTCAGGAGAGAAATATGATGATCTTCTCGATATGCTTCTGGAGGCTAAATATGATGACGGTAGTTTTATGGATGAGGAGCAACTTATAGACGAGATCCTGATCATGTTCACAGCAGGTCACGAAACAACTTCCAATGCACTTACTTTTATTATTCAGCTGCTTGCATTTAATCCGGAATGGCAGGGAAAAATTCTGGAAGAATTAAATACCCTGGGATCGGAAGATCTGGATCTAATGAGCTTTGTTAGCAAAACGAAGATCATCCAGATGGTGATAGAAGAATCGATGCGCTTATATCCTCCGGCCTATTTTATTGACCGGGTAAATATTGAAGC
The DNA here is from genome assembly GCA_964456105.1 of uncultured Christiangramia sp. Classification (GTDB taxonomy): domain Bacteria; phylum Bacteroidota; class Bacteroidia; order Flavobacteriales; family Flavobacteriaceae; genus Christiangramia. Next base: position 7,418 of record CAYWAB010000026.1, read on the forward strand.
CGATGAGTTCGAAGGAAAATATTTTGAGCCCGGTTCTAATTTGCTGTTCTCCCTATTTGAGATACACAGGCATCCCGACCTTTGGGAACACCCTGAAGAATTTAAGCCGGAACGATTTGAATATGGGGGAAGGAAATTCTCTTCACAATATTTTCCTTTTGGTGCGGGCCCAAGAAAATGTATCGGGAATAATTTTGCAATGTTCGAGATGATCATTGCGGTGGCAGAGATGGTAGCAAGATATAAGATAATACCTATAAATGAGGGTATAGATATAAAACCTCTAATAACTCTAAAACCGAAGAATGCTGTTTTAAGGTTTCAGGAAAGAGATAACTAAATTTTCTTCCGGGGGAA
>CAYWAB010000026.1:7784-21844 GCA_964456105.1 uncultured Christiangramia sp.
GGAATCAGGGGATTTCCTCTATTTCAGTTCCGCCATTTATTCATTTTATTTAGCTTACATTATTCTTTGGGCGGGCTATGGCCATTCCGGTACCTGCCCTTTTGATTCTGTTCTCCGACGTGTATTTATCCTGCTTAGTTATTGTAATTTAAAAACTTTTATTATGAAAACTATAGCATCATTAATCCTATGCGTTTTTATTTATACCGGAATCGCATCAGGACAGACAAAAATAAAATCGGAAGTCTTTAAAGAATATCCTGAGGCTAAAAAAGAAGTGAAACAAGCATTGGACAATATCGAATATTATATTCGGAATAATGAAATGGACAAGCTGATAGCCATGCATGCCTACGGTCCTAAATTCACTGAATTTAAGCCTATGGAAAAGCGAACCGGTTCAAAAGAGAATGAAGAGTTTGAAAGGAATTTTCTCGGTTCTATTACTGAAGTGGAAGACTGGAACTGGAATGATCTAAAAATTGCAGTATTTGGTGGAGATGCCGCCTCAGTAACTTTTCATTCAGATTTTAAGTTTAAGACGGGTAAAGATCCTTATCACTTTGAAACCCAGGGTATGTTATTGTTCGTTAAAACAGACGACGGCTGGAAGATAACACATGAACATCTTGCACCCCTTGCAGAACCTAAAGTTAAACCTGAAACTTCGGGCATAGCTCATATTTCAAAACACGATTTTCCGAAGGGAAATATGATTAATCTGGTTAAGGATTGGGGAGGAATGGTGGTAGCTATCAATGAACCTCCAGCAGGAACTGATTTTGGTCCCCTTCTAATAGGCCAGAAAGATGATCTTTGCCAGGTACCACATTGGGGATACCTGGAAAAAGGTAAAGTTGAGGCAGAATATAAAGACCGGTCGAAAGAAATGATTTCAGCAGGAGAGGTTTTTTATTTGCCACCCGGCCATACTGCCAGGGTCATTGAAGATGCAAGGATAATAGATTTCAGTCCACAGGACGAAATGATGGCTCTTATGGCAGACCTCGAAAAAAATATGAAGAAAAAAGGTAAGTGAATTCCAGATAGGGTTTTAATATCGAATATCAATACTAAATATAAATTAGGATTTGAAATTTTTATAAAATAAATAGGTGATTTCCCGTATAAGTTATTAAAGAAATTATATGGTAATTAGGAGGCTTTTTCCCCATACTTTTCTTGTGACCTTCTTTTGGCTTGGACAATTTATCAACCTTAATTCTTTCATTATGGAATCGAATAAAAATTATCCGAGTTTACTTACGGGGTATTCTATTAACGCTCTGAAGTTATCTTTTTTAGCAATTTGTTTTAGCTTATTTTTCAATTCTTGTTCCAATGAAGAATTGAGTTCTTCCCTTGTAGAAGAATTCGATTCTGCCGATTTAAAAATTGGCGTTGAGTTTGAAACCGTGGATGAACAGCTTTATCGCCTTACACAGAAAATGCGTCGGTTTCACAATTTTCAGGTAGCGGTTGCCCAGGGGTGGGGATTTGATGCTTCAGGTTATGTTGGGCAAATGGGTCACCATTACGTTAATGGGTCTCTTATGGATGATACCTTTGAATTATTAAAGCCAGAGGCCCTCATCTATATTCCAGATGGCAATGATGGATGGGAGTTTGTTGGAGTAGAATATTTAATTGTTGGACCGGGTCCTGAAGATCCCGCTCCAGATGGTTTTATTGGAGAGGAAGATGTTTGGTTTTTTAACCCTAACGTAGGTCCGCAAGGTGCATGGACATTACATGCATGGGTTATAAAGGAAAATCCTAACGGAGTGTTTGCAGCATTTAATCCCAATATTCCAGCTGTTCCTTAGAAGGTTTTTCTAATATAAAAACTTAAATTTGAGCTGTGAATAAGCGGCAGCACACCGAATTGATCAAAGCCGAAGCCAAACGCCTCGGCTTTCTTTCTTGTGGGATCTCAAAAGCGGAATTTCTTGAAGAAGAGGCACCCCGCCTTGAAAAGTGGCTGGAAAAGAATATGCACGGGGAAATGCGTTATATGGAGAATTATTTCGATAAGCGACTGGATCCTACCAGACTCGTGCCGGGTTCCAGAAGTGTGATCTCTCTGTTGCTAAATTATTATCCTCACGAATTTCAGAATGAAGATTCCTATAAGATCAGCAAATATGCTTACGGTAGAGATTATCATTTCGTGATCAAAGAAAAGCTAAAGGAAATGCTTTCCTCCCTTCAGAGTAAGATAGGAGATTTTCATGGAAGGGCTTTTGTAGATTCAGCACCTGTTCTTGACAAGGCCTGGGCAGCTAAGAGCGGACTAGGTTGGATAGGAAAACATTCTAATCTGCTTTCAAAAAAAACAGGTTCCTTCTATTTTATCGCGGAGTTGATAGTTGACCTAGACTTGGATTATGATACCCCTGTAACCGATCACTGCGGCAGCTGTACTGCCTGTATCGATGCCTGTCCAACCGATGCTATTGTAGAACCCTATAAAGTTGACGGCAGTAAATGCATTTCGTATTTTACCATAGAATTGAAAGACGAACTGCCGGATTCCTATAAGGATAAGTTTGAGGATTGGATGTTCGGTTGTGATGTTTGTCAGGATGTGTGTCCCTGGAACAGATTCTCAAAACCTCATAATGAGCCTTTATTTAATCCGAATCCAAAACTGCTGGACTATGAAAAGAAGGACTGGGAAGAGATCACCAGGGAAACTTTCAATGAGATCTTTCGAAAATCTGCAGTTAAAAGAACTAAGTTTGAAGGATTAAAAAGAAATATTAGCTTTTTAAAAGAATAGAATTCTATTTAAATTTAGCTTACTACCTTTGCTAGTCAGCCAAATAATTGAATTATGAGTAACACTTCCAGAAAGAGAAGAGAAGCACTGGTTTACCACGCTAAACCTAAGCCGGGAAAAATTCAGATTGTACCAACTAAGAAATATGCAACACAAAGAGATCTTTCTCTTGCATATTCGCCGGGAGTGGCCGAGCCATGTCTGGAGATAGAAAAGGATAAAGAGAATGCTTACAAGTATACTACCAAAGGAAATCTTGTAGCCGTTATATCCAATGGTACAGCAGTGCTCGGATTAGGTGATATAGGGCCTGAGGCTTCTAAACCTGTTATGGAAGGTAAAGGTCTGCTCTTTAAGATATTCGCTGATATTGATGTTTTTGATATCGAGGTGGATACCAAAGATGTAGATAAATTTATTGAAACAGTCAAAAATATTGCTCCGACTTTCGGGGGAATAAACCTTGAAGACATTAAAGCCCCTGAGGCATTTGAGATAGAGCAACGTCTAAAGGCTGAACTCGATATTCCGGTGATGCATGATGATCAACACGGGACTGCAATTATTTCTGCTGCTGCCCTTCTCAATGCATTACAACTTGCAAAAAAGAAGATCGAAAAAGTAAAAATCGTGGTAAGTGGTGCCGGTGCTGCTGCGGTTTCCTGTACAAAACTTTACAAGTCATTCGGGGCAAAGGCTGAGAATATTGTAATGCTCGATAGTAAAGGGGTGATCCGAAAAGATAGGGAGAACCTTTCTGAGGAGAAAAAAGAATTCGCCACAAAGAGAAAAATAGATACTTTGGAGGAGGCTATGAAAGATGCCGACGTTTTCGTAGGACTCTCGATAGCGGATATCGTATCCCCTGAAATGCTGAAAAGTATGGCAAAGCGACCTATTGTTTTTGCCATGGCGAATCCAAATCCGGAGATAGATTATGATCTTGCTATGAAAACCCGAAAAGATATCATTATGGCCACAGGGCGTAGTGATCATCCAAACCAGGTAAATAATGTTCTCGGTTTTCCTTTTATTTTTAGAGGAGCTCTTGATGTTAGGGCTTCCAAGATCAATGAGGAAATGAAAAAAGCTGCGGTTAAAGCCTTGGCAGAACTCGCTAAAGAGGCCGTTCCGGAACAGGTGAATATAGCTTATGGTGAAACCCGTCTAAATTTTGGTCCGGAATATATCATCCCAAAACCATTCGATCCGCGCCTTATCGCTAAAGTACCACCGGCAGTTGCAAGAGCTGCCATGGAGAGCGGTGTTGCAAGACAGGATATACAGGATTGGCAGAAGTACGAAGAAGAGCTGCTGGAAAGAATGGGTAATGAGAACAAAATTACCAGGTTGCTTATTAATCGTGCCAAGACCAATCCAAAACGAATCGTTTTTGCAGAAGCAGATCATCTGGATGTGCTAAAAGCAGCTCAGATCGTAAGGGATGAGGGAATTGGGATCCCAATTTTGTTGGGAAGAAGGGAAGTCATCAAAGAACTGATGGAGGAGTTGGATTTTGATGATAAAGATGTCTCGATCATAGATCCTAAATCTGATGAAGAGGAAGAACATCTCAAAACTTACGCCTATAAATACTGGGAGACGCGCCATCGTAATGGGGTTACCAAGTACGATGCGGAAAAGTTGATGCGGGAAAGAAACTATTTTGCCGCGATGATGGTAAATGAGGGAGATGCAGACGCATTGCTTTCGGGGTATTCACGTGCTTATCCTACGGTCGTAAAACCTATGCTGGAGCTGATTGGAATGGCAAAGGGAGTTTCCCGTGTAGCAGCTACAAACGTTATGAACACCTCTAGAGGGCCTTTATTTATCAGTGATACTTCTATCAATATTGATCCGCCGGCAAAAGATCTTGCTAAAATTGCTCAAATGACGGCAAGAACAGTTAAGCTTTTTGGGATGGAGCCCGTTATCGCTATGGTTTCTTACGCCAACTTTGGATCATCCAAGGACGCCAGAGCCAAGAAAGTGAAGGAAGCGGTCTCTTATCTGCATAGATTTCACCCCGAATTGAGCGTGGACGGAGAATTACAGGCAGATTTTGCTTTGAACAAGGAAATGCTTCAAAGTAAGTTTCCATTCTCCAAGTTGGCCGGGAAAAAGGTAAATACCCTTATTTATCCGGATCTGGATTCGGCAAACAGTACTTATAAACTGATCAAGGAACTAAATAATGTAGATTCAATCGGTCCGATAATGATGGGGATGAAGAGGCCGGTTCATATATTACAATTAGGGGCAAGCGTAGAAGAAATGGTGAATATGGCAGCCGTTGCCGTTGTGGATGCTCAGGAAAAAGAAAAAAGAACGAAAAAATAGGATTTTAAGCGATTATATTTGGTAAAATAGCATAGGTTTTCGCTAAATCCTTGTTTTATATATTTTCGAATAGTACATAAGTTTTTTCATGATTCATCATTTAAAGGGTCAATTAGTTGAAAAAAATCCAACATACGTCGTCATAGACTGTAATGGTGTGGGTTATTCAGTAAACATTTCATTGAACACATTTTCGCTTCTCCCCGATTCTGAAGCCATCAATCTGTATACCTATCTTCACGTTAAAGAAGATTCTCATACCTTATACGGGTTTGCCGAAAAATCGGAGAGAGAAATATTCAAGCTTCTTATCTCTGTTTCTGGCGTTGGAACAAGTACGGCCAGGACCATGTTGTCCTCCTTGCATCCCAGGGAGGTCACCGAAGCCATAGCTTCTGAAAATGTCGCTACGATACAAAGCGTAAAAGGAATAGGAGCAAAAACGGCTCAAAGGGTGATTCTGGATCTCAAGGATAAGGTTCTGAAAGTGATGGGTGACGACGAAGTTTTTGCGTCTCAAAGCAATACTAACAAGGAAGAAGCGTTATCAGCATTAGAGATCTTGGGATATAACCGTCGCCAGGCAGGAAAGGTTGTGGAAAAGATCCTGAAAGAAGAACCTGAATCTACCGTAGAATCTATTATAAAACTGGCTCTAAAAAAGCTGTAATTAACTTTGAGGAACAATTACTCAAAATTTTCTTTACCGGTACGCCTTACTTGCTTCCTATTACTGGTGTTCACATTGGATTCTGTCGCGCAGGAAACGCCTCAGGATACCACAAGCACTGGCTATGTTCTCGGGCAGATTAGCCTTCCTGATCCTGAGAGCATCGTAAGTAAGTATGAATACGATCCTGTTCTGGACCGTTATTTCTACAAAGAAAGTTTGGGAGAGATCAACCTGGGACTTCCCCTGGTATTAACTCCGGAAGAGTTTGAAGAGCTTGTTCTTGAAGAAGAAATGCGTAATTATTTTAAACTGAAGAATGACGCATTAAGTGGTAGAAAGGAGGGAGCAGAAGATATACAAAGAGATCTTTTACCAGATTTCTATGTGAACAACAATTTCTTTGAAAGCATATTTGGTGGAAGTGAGATCAATGTGGTACCGCAAGGTAGTGTGGAACTGGATCTAGGCTTGCTTTATACCAAACAGGATAACCCGGCTTTTTCACCAAGGAACAGGCGGAACCTTTCTTTCGATTTTGATCAGCGGATAAGTTTGAGCTTACTGGGTCAGGTGGGAGAGCGTTTACAGATTACCGCTAACTATGATACTGAAACTACCTTTGATTTTCAGAACCAGTTAAAACTGGAATATACTCCTAACGAGGATGATATTGTCCAGAAGATCGAAGTGGGTAACGTAAATATGGCCCTGAACAATGCCCTGATACAGGGAGCTCAAAGTTTGTTCGGTTTTAAAACGGAACTGCAGTTCGGTAAAACAAGGATCACAGGAGTTTTCTCTGAGCAAAAATCTGAACGAAGAACAGTAAATGTGGAGGGCGGTGCTACCGTAGAGGATTTTGAAAAGTTCGTTCTTGATTATGACGTGGACAGGCACTTTTTCCTGTCTCATTATTTTCGTGATCACTATGATGAAGCCTTAGAGAACTATCCTTTCATCAATTCTAATATTCAGATTAAAAGGATCCAGGTTTGGGTGACCAACAGGACCAATAATATTCAGAATATTCAAGATACGCGTAATATTGTAGCGATTCAGGATCTTGCCGAATCTCCCGATCCAGGCAATATAGGACTTGACAATCCACCAGCGGGATTTTTCAATCAGCCACAGGGGTCTTTCCCGGATAACGCCAATAACGATTTTAACCCTTTCGGGATCACTGGTCCTGCAGAATCTATTCTAACAAATGCGATCAGGGATATTGCTACCGTTGAACGAGGTTTTGGCCCTGCAACAGTATCTGAAGGTATAGATTATGCAATTCTGGAAAATGCAAGGCAGTTAAAGCCAAATGAGTATACGGTGAATACTCAACTTGGTTATATCTCTCTTAACCAGAGATTAAGCAACGATGAGGTGCTTGGTGTTGCCTTCCAGTATACCATTAACGGTGAGGTTTTTCAGGTTGGTGAATTTGCGAATGATGGAGTTAATGCAACCAACACCAATCAGCAGCCGGAGACCGGAACGAACCAAAGGGCAAGTCAGAACCTGGTCGTAAAATTACTAAAGAGTACCATCATCAATGTGAACGAACCAGTTTGGGACCTGATGATGAAAAACATCTACAGTCTTGGAGCCTATCAACTGGAGCCCGAAGATTTCAGGTTGAACATTCTTTACACAGATCCGCAGCCTGTTAACTATATCAGAGCGGTCGAAGGAACCACTCTTCCGCCAGACGTTGAGGATACTCCGCTTTTAAGGGTGTTCAATCTCGACCAGTTAAACAACAATAACGATCCTATAAACGGAGGGGATGGATTCTTCGATTATGTCCCCCAGCTAACTATCGATCCTCAGAACGGGAATATAATATTCACTACGGTTGAGCCATTTGGGGAACATCTGTTTAATAAGCTCGATCCAACACCAAATACAGGGCCCGAGGATTATTCTCTTCAGGAAACCTGGAATGAGAATCAGCGGCGGTATGTTTTCAGGGCTATGTACCGTACTACCAAAATTCAGGCAGAGCAGGAGGAGGCTGATAAGAATAAATTCCAGTTAAAAGGGCGCTATAAATCTGCTGAGGTTGAGGGTATCCCAATAGGATTTAATTTACCTCCCGGTTCTGTTACCGTTACTGCAGGGGGAAGAATTCTACAGGAGGGTGTAGATTATGTGGTGAACTATGAACTTGGAAGGGTTCAGATCCTGGATGAGGCCTTGTTGGCTTCAGATATTCCTATACAGGTAGATACTGAGAACAACGCTTTATTTGGTCAGCAGACCAAAAGATTTACCGGGATCAATATTGAACATCAGTTCAATGAAAACTTCCTTATTGGTGGTACTTTCCTCAATCTGAAAGAAAGACCGCTTACCCAAAAGGCAAATTATAGTTACGAGCCAATTAATAATACTATTCTCGGTTTTAATATTAATTACAGCACTGAGGTTCCTTTTTTGACCAGGCTGGTAAATAAACTGCCTAATATAGATACCGACGTCCAGTCAAACTTATCTGTTCGGGGTGAATTTGCATATCTTATCCCGGGACAACCTGCATTGAGTGATTTTGACGGCAAGGCTACGACCTATATAGACGATTTCGAGGCAGCTCAAACGATGATAGATATCAATAATCCTCTGAGCTGGGAGCTTGCCAGTGTGCCAATAGGTTTTGGCGGTGAATTGGGCAATGGAGATCTTGGAGTAGGTTATAAAAGAGCGAAAATGGCCTGGTACACCATAGATCCTATTTTCTATGGGAGTAGGAGGCCTTCTGGAATTACTGATTCCGATCTATCCACTTATGCGGCCAGAAGGGTCGCTTTAAATGAGATCTTCCCAAATACAGATGTCGTACAGGGGCAACCACAGATCGTTTATACAATGGATGTGGCCTATGATCCTTCTGTAAGAGGTCCTTATAATTATAATCCTGCGGCTAACGGAACCAATACTATCCCTAACCCAAAAACAAATTTTGCGGGTATCATGCGTGCCATCAATACCACGAATTTTGAACAGTCCAACGTTGAATATATTCAGTTCTGGGTAATGGATCCGTATATCTATCCTGAAAATGCTGGAAGTGCAGGTGGAACCATCAGATTCAATCTTGGTAATGTTTCAGAGGATGTGCTTAAAGACGGGAGAAAGCAATATGAAAACGGATTGCCGGAATTGGAAGATGAAGCAAATGTTATCAATACTGAATTTGGAAGGGTTCCTGCAGATAATTCCCTTGTTTATGCCTTTGATACAGAAGGTGCTGCCCGTACCTTGCAGGATGCAGGTTTTGATGGATTACTCGATGAACAGGAGGCCGTAAAATTTCCGAATTTCTCGAATCTTCCTGATCCATCAGCAGATAACTATGAATATTTTCTGGCAAGAGAAGGTAATATCATAGAAAGATATCAGGACTATAATGGTACTCAGGGTAACTCTCCTACCCAGGTTACCGATACAAACCGAGGGAACTCTACCCTGCCCACTACGGAAGATATCAACCGGGATAATACCATGAATACCATCAATAGTTACTTTGAATATAAGGTGCCATTCTTCCCGGGAATGGATATTGGTAATAATGAATACATAACCGATGTTAAGGAAATTACAACTACCCTTCGTAATGGGCAGGAATTACCCGTAAGATGGCTTCAGTTCAAGATTCCGATCTTCGAACCGACCGAAGCGATTGGTGGGATTGCTGATTTCAGATCGATCAGATTTATAAGGATGTATCTTACCGACTTTGCAGATCCTACCATAATTAGATTTGGTACCATGGATCTTGTTCGTGGGGATTACAGGCGTTATAACCAAAGTCTTTTTGAAGATGAAGGACGCATACCAGATGAGAATACTTTGTTTGAGGTTAACGCAGTTAACATAGAAGAAAACGAAAATCGTCAGCCTATTCCCTATGTGCTTCCGCCTGGAGTGGTAAGGGAAGAACTTTTCGAAAGCAATACGAATATCAGGCAAAATGAGCAGTCTTTGGCTTTAACCGTTTGTGGTCTGGAGCCGCAGGATGCAAGAGCGGTATACAAGAATTTCCAGATCGATATGAGGCAGTACAAGAATCTGGAAATGTTCCTTCATGCCGAATCACTGGTAAACAGGCAGGCGCTTAAGGATGGTCAACTGGTAGCTTTTATCAGAATGGGTACCGACTTTACCGATAACTTCTATCAAATCGAGGTGCCTTTAACAGTAACTCTTTTCGGAGCTTCTACTGCCGAAGAGATCTGGCCGGAGGCAAACAGGCTTAACCTGGATCTTGATCTGTTGCAGACCATTAAAACAGCGGTTCTTGGAGATCCTTCTCTAAATTCCACCGAACTTAATTTCTTTACCGAAGACTTGCAGCCGGTGGATGCAGAGGCTCCATATGATCTTGGTAACCTAAGGATCGGGGTTAAAGGAAACCCAAGTTTTGGTAATATCAGGCTACTAATGCTTGGGGTTAAGAACGGAACACGGGTAGATGGCGTTACCGACCTATGCGGAGAAGTTTGGTTCAATGAACTTAGGCTCTCAGATCTTAAAAATGAAGGAGGCTGGGCAGGAGTTGTAAGCATGGATAGTAATCTGGCAGATTTTGCCAATGTCTCTGCGACCGGAAGAAGAAGTACTGTAGGTTTTGGAGGCATAGGGCAGGGACCTAATCAGAGAAGCCGGGAGGATCTTCAGCAATACGATTTTGTGACCAATATGAACATGGGGCAGTTATTGCCCAAAAATTGGGGAGTAAAAATACCTGTGAATTATAGCAGGGGAGAAGAGCTTATCACCCCGCAATTCGATCAGGAATTTCTAGATGTAGAACTTGATACCAGGCTTGCTAATATTGTAGATGCTGAAGAGCGTGACCGCGTCAAGAAACAATCCCAGTCCTATACCAAAAGAGAAAGCATCAATGTGATTGGTCTTCGTAAGGAGAAACTTGGAGATTCGAAGCCCATGCCTTACGATATTGAGAACTTTGCCTTTTCCACCTCCTATAACCAGATCAACCATCGTGATTTTGAGGTAGAAGAAAGCCTAGATCAAAGCGTAAGGGTAGGAGGAACCTATGAATTCAATTTCCCAGACAAGACGGTAGAACCTCTGAAAAAGATAACGGTTCTGGACAGTAGTGATTACTTTGCACTTTTGAAGGATTTCAATTTTAATTATCTCCCTACCAATATTAATGCGAGTTCTAATATATTCAGGCAGTATAATGAACAGAAATTCCGTTCTCTTGAACTAACAGAGGAGGATATTGCAATTCCTACTTTATACCAGAGAAACTATTTATTCGACTGGCAATATGGGATAAATTATAATCTTACGAAGTCACTAAACTTTGCTTTTAATGCGAGCAATAACCGCATAATACGGAATTATATAGATGATGAAGGTTTTGCAGATAATTCTATCGGTCTGTGGGATGACTTCTTCGCAGTGGGAGAGCCAAACCTGCATTATCAAACCTTACAGGTGAATTATCAGGTGCCTTTTGAAAAGATACCAGTGCTCAGTTTTATCAAGGCTACCTATTCTTATACCGGGGATTTCCAATGGCAACGGGGTTCTAAGATCCTGGAGAATCTCGAAGGAATACCAAATATTGGGAATAGTATTCAGAACTCCAACACGCATTCTATCAATGCAAGCCTGAATATGCAGGCGCTTTATGACTATGTAGGCCTTGTAGAGAAGAAACCTAAAAATACTGCGAAAAGCATTAGGGAAAGAAGTAGAGGTGTTCCCACTTTAGGACCGCCTGATGAAAATCAGTCACAGGAAAAACCGGAGTCCCAGCCACAACCGAAACCAAATAAAGCCTATAATACTTTTGTAAATATTGTAACCGGGGTAAAGACAGTTCAGGTTAATTACAGGAACAGTAAGGGAATTTATCTTCCGGGATATACTCCAAGTATAGGCTTCATGGGTACCTTTAAACCTACAGCCGGATTCACCTTCGGTTTCCAGGATGAAATACGATATATGGCTGCAGAGCGTGGGTGGCTTACCCTGTTCCAGAATTTTAACCAGCAGTATACATCCCTGGAAAATGAACAGTTCGATGCACAGGCCATCCTTGATTTTCTTCCAGATCTTACATTCGAGATTGACGCCAGGAAGAACTATTCCGAGAATTATTCTGAAAATTATAGGGTAGATCCTTTAACTTTCGAGTATCAGTCACTTACTCCTTACACCTACGGGAATTTTAATATTTCAGCGATTCTTATAAAAACAGCTTTTAATCAATCTTCCGAAGCTTCATCAGAAACCTTTGAAATATTCAGGGAAAATCGTCTAGAGGTAGCGAGAAGGTTAGCTGAAGAAAGAGGCCTGGATCCTACCGATGTGGATGAGGAAGGCTTTCCTGTTGGGATCGGAAAAACAAGTCAGGCTGTACTATTGCCTGCCTTCATAGCAGCATATTCAGGAGGTGATCCCGGCCAGGTACAATTGGGTCCATTCAGGGATACGCCTTTACCAAACTGGAATTTAAAATATACCGGTTTAATGAGAATAGGTTGGTTTAGAAATAAATTCAGGAGATTCTCGATTAGCCATGGTTATAGGTCTGATTATACCTTAAATCAATTCCAGACGAACCTAGATTATGACCCGACTAATCCAGATGAGACTAATCAGGCTGGAGATTTTAAAATTCCTATTCTTTATTCCAATGTGGTATTAACGGAACTATTTACCCCGCTTTTACGAATGGATTTTGAAACCAAGGGTAACATTCAGATCCTGGCACAGATGGAAAAGGATCGTTCTCTAGCTTTTAGTTTTGATAATAACCTTTTGACGGAATACAGCGGTAATGAATATACTCTTGGTTTAGGCTACAGATTAAAAGATCTTAAAATTGCAACCAGCCTTGGAGGTCGCAACAGGATTTTGAGCAGTGACCTTAACTTTAAAGCTGATGTTTCCTACAGAAAGAACAGGACTATAGTACGATATCTGGATCTTGCCAATGCACAAACCATTTCCGGCCAGGATATCTGGGCGGTCAATTTCACTGCAGATTATGGGTTAACGAGAAACCTTACCGCTCGTTTCTATTATGATCACAGTTTTTCTGAATATGCCGTATCTACTGCGTTTCCTCAAACTACGATAAGATCTGGGATAACCCTGATATATAATTTTGGAAATTAACTTAGTCATCTTTGAACAATTCCCCTAAAAAACTAAATTTGCGTCCTCATTAAATTGTAATTATGAATATTCCACAAGAATTAAAGTACACTAAAGACCACGAGTGGGTTAAAATTGAAGGTGATACAGCAACAGTAGGAGTTACAGATTTTGCCCAGGGTGAACTTGGGGATATCGTATATGTTGAGGTAGAAACCCTTGACGAATCACTTGAAAAAGAAGAGGTCTTTGGAACCGTAGAAGCTGTGAAAACAGTTTCAGATCTTTTTATGCCGCTTTCCGGAGAGATCATCGAGTTCAATGACAGTCTGGAAGATGAGCCGGAAAAGGTGAATAACGATCCCTATGGAAAAGGATGGATGATAAAGATCAAGATGACAGATTCTTCAGAAATTGAAGATCTTTTAACTGCAGATGAATATAAAGAGGTAATTGGTAGCTAGGTTAGTTTTACTTTTCTCCAGCCTTTATACTATTGCCATTACCTGGTTGTCTCTTGTACAGCTTGGTAAAATAAGTTTTGGTGGATTTAATCCTACAGACAAAATGCTCCACGCCGGAGCATATTTGTTTTTAGTCCTTCTCTGGAAATCCTATTTTATTTGCAAGGAAGAAGAATCTGTGACCGCATACCAAAAGAATCTTTACATTGTGGGTATAATGTGTCTTTTATTCGGGATGCTGATGGAGTTCTTTCAGGGCTTTTTTACTAATTACAGGGATCCGGACTGGTGGGACATATTAGCTAATAGCCTTGGGGTTTTTATTGGCGTTATCTTCTTTTTGACGTTTTCAGGAAGAATTAGAAGGATTAGAAAAACCTTCCTATGATCAATTTGCTGAACTAAATTGTTAAAATGGTACGAAACTTGTGTATTTTTATGATAAATAATTAAGGTTGTTTTCTATTTTATTGAATTATACCTTTCTAGAAAACGGGCCGTACATTAATTACTTATTATCTCAGATAAATTTAGTTTTTTAGAAAAAATCTTTATTTTAGCAACCCTTAACAATTAAACGCATTATGGAACCTAAGAAAAATCCAAAAGCTGACTTAAACAGGAATAGAACTCTTTTTCTTCAGCTAGGTCTTATTGTGGT
>CAYWAB010000027.1:0-13721 GCA_964456105.1 uncultured Christiangramia sp.
TTGCCTTCTTGCCTACGCTTTCTCTTTTAGATCCGTTGATCGTAATTGATTTCATTATATAATCTATTTAGTTACCCAAATGTCGTCAAGTCCTTCGGTGGACCGCCTTCATTTGTTCAAAATTTTTAGGCTGCAAAAGTAAGTTTTTTTATTTATCTATAAAACACTGTGAACTAAAAAGTTCTGTGCAGATCGATTTTTATTTATAAATAGCAGTAAAAGTATCATTTATTAGATTAAAGTATTTACAGTTAGTACTTTAGAAAGCATCCTGCTTCCACTTTTCACAATCCCTTATGGGTCATTACCATCAATTTTCAGTAAATTGAGAATAAACAGAAATTTGATATCGACGATGATGGAAAATATGACCGATAGCTCCACACCAATAAAAAGAATCGCCGCAATAGATCTTGGAACCAATTCTTTCCATGCCGTACTGGTGGATATTTATCCAGATGGCAGCTTCAGGACCATCGATAAACTCAAGGAGATGGTAATCCTTGCTGAAAAAGGAATGGATAACAAGTTAAGTGACGACGCTATGGAAAGAGGGCTTGAAGCCCTTAAAAGGATCAAATTTCTTTGTGACAGCCAGGGAGTTGAAGAAATTCTGGCATATGCGACCAGCGCCATCCGGGAAGCAAGAAATGGCGGAGAATTTATACAACGTACCATAGACGAGGTTGGCATCAAGGCGCGAGCCATTTCAGGGAAAATGGAAGCTGAGATGATTGGACTGGCAGTTCGTCACAGTATAGCCATGGATGAAGAAATGGTGCTTATGGTAGATATAGGGGGTGGCAGTGTAGAATTTATCGTCGGTAATAATGAAGAGTTCATCTATTACAACAGCTTAAAGCTTGGAGTGGCGAGGATGTCTGCTAAATTCGTATACCATGATCCAATAACGGAGGAAGAAATAGAAAAACTGAATGCACATTACCGCGAGGCACTTAAAGAAATTGCTGAAGTCGTTGAGAAGTATTCCGTAAAAACGATGATAGGCTCATCGGGAACCATGGAAAATATCGCTGCAATGATCGCTGAGAGAAATTCGATAAGTTCAGCGATGACCTTAAACGAACTGGTGTTTCATGATGATGAATTTCTTCCTTTTTACGACAACTTCATTACCCTGAACAAAAAGGAACGTAAAAAAGAAAAAGCTCTTGACGAAAAGCGAATAGACATAATCAATCCCGGAATGGTCCTGGTAAAATATCTCCTGGATGAATTCAATATCCAGAACATCAAGATCTCTGAGGCCGCGTTAAGGGATGGAATGATCATAAAATACATTCAAAAAGAAAAACCTTCCCTTTCCCTGGTCACAAATTTTCCGGATCCCCGGAAAAGAAGTGTTTACGAACTATTAAGGAAATGCAATTATCTTAAAGAACATTCCAATCATGTGGCCAACCTGGCACTTCAAATTTTCGACAGCTTCAGAAAAGAATTAAAACTTAAGGAAACCGATAGGGAACTTCTGGAATTTGCAACCCTGATGCACGATATCGGATATTATATCTCACATAGGAAACATCATAAACATGCGCTCTACCTGATAAGACATTCTGATCTTCGGGGGTTTACCGAGGACGAGATCAATATCATGGCAAATGTCGCCCGTTATCATAGGAGGTCCACACCTAAAAAAAGACATGAATTCTATAAAATGCTGGATAAGCCGCTGAGGAAAAAAGTGAAAAAGCTATCTGCGATTTTGAGGGTGGCAGACGGGCTGGACAGGAGTCACTATCAAAATGTTCAGGAACTGGAAATAGAAAAAAAGAAAAACAGGATCAATTTTATCATTACCACTCTTGGCGAACCTGAACTTGAGATCTGGGGAGCGATGAGAAAAAGGGAGTTATTTGAGGAAGTGACCGCCAAGGACCTGGAAATCTATGCCGTTAAGGAAAAGGAGAGGATCCCGGAAGCTGCAAAAGAATAAAAAAGGCTACCGAAATGGTAGCCCTTTGTAGTTTACATTATGAATTTTGAACTGATCGACCGGTTTTCCTGAACCCTTCTCATTACGTCTGCAAAAAGTTCGGCACAGCTAACCACTTTTATTTTCTTACTTTCTTTTTTAAGAGGTATGGAATCTGTTACGATCAATTCCTGGAGTTTTGATTTTTCTATTCTTTCATAGGCTTCCCCAGATAACACAGGGTGAGTACAGATCGCACGAACGCTTTGTGCTCCACGCTCCATCATTACATCTGCAGCCTTGGTAAGTGTACCTGCGGTATCTACCATATCATCTACAAGAACCACATTCTTACCAGTAACATCTCCAATAAGTTCCATATGAGAGATCACATTGGCTTTTGCACGTTGTTTATAACAGATCACTACATCGCTTTCCAAAGCTTTTGAATAGGCATAGGCTCTTTTAGATCCACCCATATCTGGTGAAGCAACGGTAAGGTTATCCAAATTCAAATTTTTCAGATAAGGTAGAAATACCGTACTCGCATAAAGATGGTCCACAGGTTTTTCAAAGAATCCCTGGATCTGGTCTGCATGGAGGTCCATCGTAATTATCCTGGTTGCTCCCGCGGTCTCTAGGATACTTGCGATCATTTTCGCCGCAATAGGAACACGAGGTTTATCTTTTCTGTCCTGTCTGGCCCATCCAAAATATGGCATCACAGCAGTGATATGCCGTGCTGAAGCTCTTTTTGCAGCATCCAGCATTAAAAGCATTTCCATTAAGTGATCGCTCCCAGGGTGCGTAGAACCTATGATGAATACTCTTGATCCTCGCACAGATTCTTCGAAAGAAGGCTGAAATTCACCATCACTATAAGTGGAAGTAATTACATTTCCGAGTTTAGATCCATATTTCTCAGCAATCTTTTCAGCCAGCTCCCGGCTTTGGGTACAATTGAAAATTTTTGCTTCTGTTGTGGCAGCCATGTTGTGTTGTTTTGAGTTGTTGTTTGTTAGCTGCAGCAAATTTAAAAATTTATCCTTGCCCTTTTCCCCATTATTTGGTCTTTATGAACAGAGATTCAGATTTTAGTTCAAAAACTTGAAGAATTAGCTGTTATTGGTTCCGAATCAATCTCTCCAATAAAAATTGAAAGGACTAATAGTCTTCATAAAATATCGTAGTTTTATATTTCAAGTTTAGAATACCCTGCTCCAATAACGAACTTAAGGTTGATCTTCTGATCTAATAAACTATTCAAAAATGGAATTTAACCTTGCTGAAAAATTAGCGATCGTTAAAGCTCTTGACAGGGTAATCCTCGCCGACAAGAAGATCAAAAAATCTGAAATGGCCTATTTGGGTCAACTGATGAGAGTGATGGATTTTGATTCTGACTTTGTTGAGGAAGCCAGGAAATTTAATGTAAAACAATCTAATTCCATACTAAAGGAAATGACCGCTGCAAAGAAAAGGTCACTAACCATAATGCTCAACGAAATGGCATATGCAGATGGTAATCTCAATAAACAGGAATTGGAAGTTTTACTTTCTATTTTTGAACGTGCGGGTATAAACCTAGAAGAACCAGATGAAATAATTCCTGAATTCGATCTTGCAGCTATCTACTTTAAATCCCGGAAACAGGTTCATCATACGAACAGTTATGGAAACCAGGAAATAGTTCATTCAAAAAGAGCCGTTAAAATAGAACCTCATATCGAGGAAAAAGAAGGCTATTCAGTAACGATATTCCAACTTAATACTATTCTTCCTTTCTGGGGTAATAAGGTGGAGCTTCCTCCAAAACAAATGAAACCTAGAGACCTGGAATATAATAAAACCTTCCTGGAGGGTTATAGTGACGGCAGTTCAACTAAAGAAGATGACCCCACCAATTACGGCTTAAGCATATTTCATAAAAAATCCAAGATCGAAAAGATCATACTCCACAACTATTATAAAAAATTGGATATAGAATTTCTAGAATAATATAGGTTTCCCATGTCATAGAAATTCTTTGCTTAAAGTTAATTACTGTATCTTAACGCGAATGGGGAGCTCTTTAATTTACAGAATTTCTGGAATACTGGGTATGGCCGGTTGTCTGGGGGTTATCGCAAGCGATATTATAGGCATCGCTGTCCATGAAGCCCATGACCCAATCAGCGATACCATAAGTATGCTGGCAATAGGAAAATATGGCTGGATCCAGGACCTGGGGCTCGACTTTCTGGGCATTGGTTTTATTGCTGTCGCTATAGGCCTATTCAACTACCAGAAAAAAGGATGGAAATGGAAAACCAGTTTAGCTATATTAGTTTTAATAGCAGTCGACATTCTTCTTATTGCAGAACATAACCAATATGCCAATGAATCAGAAGAAACCATACACCGTAGACTTGTATACCTACTTGCCTTTCTATTTCCACTATTATGCTTTTTAAGCAGTTTCGGTCTAAAATCGATCAAACCTTCCTTAAAACGCTTTTCTTTCTGGATTGCAGGCCTCTGGATCATTTTAGCTCCTTTGTTTCCCTTTGTTCCTGATTCTTTGGATGGCGCCTATGAACGACTAACCTGTTCCCTGATAGCCTTATGGCTTTTAGTGACTTCCTACCAGATTTTCAGCCTGCCGGAAAAACAATAAAAAAGCGGCCAAAATGGCCGCCTTTCTTTTTAAAAAATCTAACAAATTATTAATTCAAATCAAATCTATCCAGATTCATTACTTTAGTCCAGACAGAAACGAAGTCTTTCAGGAACTTTTCTTCAGAGTCTTCGGTACCATATACCTCTGCAAGAGCCCTAAGTTCTGAATTGGATCCGAATATCAAGTCTACACGAGTGCCGGTCCATTTAACTTCTCCTGTTTTACGATCGCGACCCTCAAACTCATCCTGAGCATCGGAAGTTGCCTTCCATGAGGTATTCAAATCAAGCACGTTCTTGAAGTAATCGTTAGTAAGTTTACCAGGACGATTAGTAAATACTCCATGCTTGGAATGGTCGTAGTTGGTGTTCAGAGCTCGCATTCCTCCAACAAGAACGGTCATTTCCGGTGGTGTTAGAGTAAGCAGTTGTGCCCTGTCTACAAGCATTTCTTCGGCAGAAGCGGAAACATTATCCCTTTTCTTAAAGAAGTTCCTGAATCCATCTGCGGTAGGCTCGAGAGGTTCAAAAGCTTCAATATCGGTTTGTTCCTGAGAAGCATCTGTACGGCCAGCAGTAAATGGTACTTTTATATCATGTCCTGCATCCTTAGCCGCTTTTTCTATTCCTGCGCTTCCTCCAAGAACAATAAGGTCTGCCAATGAAACCTTTTTATTTCCAGATTGGGAACTATTGAATTCTTCCTGTATCGCTTCCAGTTTGCCGATGATCTCTCCAAGTTCTGAAGGATTATTAACAGCCCATCCATTTTGAGGTGCTAAACGTATTCTGGCTCCGTTAGCTCCACCTCGCTTATCAGAATTACGGAAGGTAGAAGCAGAAGCCCATGCAGTAGTTACCAGCTGAGAAACCGATAATCCTGAATCCAGTAATTTTGATTTAAGTTTTGAAATATCCGCATCATCGATAAGATCATGATCAACTTTTGGAAGTGGATCTTGCCAGATCAATTCTTCATCCGGAACTTCAGGTCCTAAATATCTGGAGATAGGTCCCATATCACGATGAGTCAGTTTAAACCAAGCTCTTGCAAAAGCATCTGCGAACTCATCCGGATTTTCATAAAAGCGTTTTGAAATTTTCTCGTATGAAGGATCCATTCTCAGGGAAAGATCGGTCGTGAGCATAAAAGGAGCATGCTTCTTGGCCGGATCGTGAGCATCAGGAATCGTACCTGCGCCTCCATCATCCTTTGGTCTCCACTGATAAGCCCCTCCAGGACCTTTGATGCATTCCCATTCATATTTGAATAGGTTTTCAAAATATTTATTGCTCCATTTTGTAGGAGTATCTGTCCAGGCACCTTCGATTCCACTGGTTATTGTATGTTCGCCTTTACCAGTGCCAAAACTATTTTTCCATCCAGTCCCCATTTCCTCAATAGATGCGCCAGCAGGTTCCGCACCTACATATTTTTCGGCGTCTGCGGCTCCATGGGTTTTACCAAAAGTGTGGCCTCCGGCAATTAGTGCAACGGTTTCTTCATCGTTCATCGCCATTCTTCCAAAAGTCTCTCTGATATCTTTTGCAGCTCCTATTGGATCGGGATTACCGTTTGGACCTTCAGGATTCACATAAATCAATCCCATATGAGTTGCTCCAAGAGGATTTTCAAGTTCATGGTCACCAGAATATCTTTCCTTGTTTCCTAACCATTCCCCTTCAGAACCCCAGTAAATATCTTCCTCTGGCTCCCAAACATCTTCGCGACCACCTGCGAATCCAAAGGTTTCAAATCCCATGGACTCCAGTGCGCAGTTACCAGCAAGAACCATAAGATCTGCCCATGAAATTTTTTTACCATATTTCTGCTTTATAGGCCAAAGTAATAATCTTGCTTTATCAAGATTCGCGTTATCCGGCCAGCTATTCAAGGGGGCAAAACGCTGTGTTCCCGATCCTGCACCACCACGACCATCACCTATACGATAGGTACCGGCACTATGCCATGCCATACGAATGAAAAAAGGACCATAATGACCATAATCGGCAGGCCACCATTCCTGGGAATCTTCCATTAATTGGTAAAGATCCTCTTTAACCGCTTTTAGGTCCAGACTTTTGAATGCTTCTGCATAATTGAACTCTTTATCCATAGGATCGGAAAGAGTGCTGTGTTGACGAAGAATTCTTAAGTTTAACTGATTGGGCCACCAGTCGCGATTATTCGGACCGTTCCCTGCAGTATATTTAAGGGCTCCCCCCATAAAAGGACATCTACTGGACTCGTTCACCTCCCATACTTTGTGGTTATCGGAATTGTTTGAATGATTGTTTTGTGCCATTATTGGTAAGTTTTAATTAGTATTTCAAAATACTAAAATTACGATAATCTTATCTTATGATTTTTATTTTGTAATAATAAAAAACTATTATTAAGAAAGGGAAAATTTATACCCTAGGAAGAGTACTCCTAATATTAAAATTCAGTATTTCGAGCATTTTCCAGATTTATTAAATATTGAAGACTTTTTACTGGTCGTCCAACTGAACTGAATCCGGATCGGCTCCAAGATCTTTAAGGATTTTGTCCACAGATTTGGTCATTTCTGGAGGTCCGCATACATAAAATTTTGCGTCCAGATCGGTGATATTTTCCTTTAAAAATTCTTTATTGATATAAGCATCAATGTGATTGGTGTTTTCCTGATCTGTTATCACATAATTAGCGTTTTCTCCAAGAAGTGCATCCAGTTCGTCCTTAAGGATTATATCCTTATCAGTTTTATTGGAAAAGAAAAGTTTAATCCCACTAAGCTTTCCTTCACGATGAAGATCTCTTAACATAGCAATATACGGAGTGATTCCTGCTCCCCCTGCAATGATATATCCCGGACCTTTATACTCTATGGCGCCCCAGGTATCTCTTATCACCAGTTCGTCTCCAGGCTTCAATTTCCCAATTTGCTCGGTGACCCCATTATGATCTGGGTATATCTTAATAACGAATTCCAAAAAAGGATCCTGATTTAGACTGGTAAAGGTGAATGGCCTCTTCTCTTCTTCCCAACCTTCTTTTTTAATAGACACTTCCGTAGCATGTCCAGGGGTAAAACTATATCCGTCTGGTTTATCGATTCTGAGACGTTTCACATCATGGGTGACATTTCCTACTGATTGTATTCTAACTGTATGGTCCATTTTTTCTTTTTAAGTTAAAATTTTTCTTTTTAAGAACATAGCTTAAACAAGCTGGAACAAAGAGATTTAACCATATCTAAACAGTATTTTAAATTTTTTAAGGAAAACTTATTAAATGATGAACCTACTAAAAGCAATTCTACCCCCTGAATAATTAAGTTCCTGTCGTTATTCTACAAAAATTGCTTTTATTAAATAAGTTCCAGTAGATTAGAATTTACAAAGCATCACAGATCAGCATTAATTATGAAAAAGTTTTTAGTATTTATCTTTTTATTGAACCTCGTCTCATGTAAACAGAATAATTCTGAAAAAGACCTTTCTACACGGGAATCCAAAATCGAAGTACAAGGTCACCGAGGAACCAGAGGTACCATGCCCGAAAACACTATATCAGGATTCATCCAGGCGATAAAGGATAGTGCAAATGTCATGGAAATGGACCTGGTAATTTCTGCTGATCGAAAAGTAGTCGTATCTCATGAACCCTATATGTCTTCTGATTATGTCCTAACTCCCAGCATGGAATCTATTCAACCAGAAGAAGAGCAGAATTATAATCTTTTTACGATGGATTATGACAGCATCAAAAAGTTTGAGGTAGGCCTAAAGCCTAATCCAAATTTTCCGAGACAAAAAAAGATCTCAGCCTACAAGCCTCTGCTCTCAGATGTAATAGACAGCATCGAGAATTTTACCCGCCAAAATAAGATCAGGCCAGTCAAATATAACATAGAACTTAAGTCTTCGGAAGCTCAATATGGAACCTATCAACCTTTCCCGGCTGAATTTGCGGATTTGGTAATGAATACGATCAATGGGAAAAATATCGGAGATCGATATAATATTCAGTCATTCGACAAGAATATTCTGGAAGTATTTCATGGTAAATATCCTGAAGTACCCTTAGCTTATCTTATCGAAAAACCGGGAATAGAAAATAACCTTAATGAACTTTCATTCGTTCCTGAAATTTATAGTCCAAACTATAAACTGGTCAATAAAGCCTTCGCGGATTCAATTAAGGCAAGAAAGATGCAATTAATTCCATGGACGGTAAATGATTCGCTGGAGATCCAAAAAATGATAGAGCTTAATGTTGACGGGATCATATCCGATTTTCCATATCTCGTAAACAGGTTACTTAAACAATAAACATCCAAAAACTAATTGGATAGCCAACTTTCGAAAAACATTTAACTTACTGATTATCAGTATTAAAAAAGGGAAAAACCCCCTTACACAGCAGTATGATAAACCCTATTTTTAATAAAAATCATACTCGTGAAGTATCTATTGTTATTATCGGTTATATTTCTTTCAACCTGTACATCGAATTTAGGTGAAGATGAGAGAACTGAAGACGAAGATTTGTTTGAGATCTTCATAATGGCGGCTAATCCAAATGGCTCGGGGGATAAATATACTGCAGTGATGTATAAGGAAGCCTTTGCGGGTTATCTGGAGTATGTAAAATGAATCTGTAAAAAGGAAAATCAAAACTTCTCTGAAAATCTTTATACCCCCCTTAATTTTTTTTAGTTCGGATTCAGAGTTCTCAAAAAAGAAATGGATTACAAAATGAAAAGAATTTTTTTCGACTTTTCACGAAATTCATGAATAAGCACTTCCCGTCTAGTCCTTCAATTTTTTTATGATTCCTTTTTTGCAATACTCAAAATATGCTTGGAGCAGTAAATCATGCTTTTTTCTTCGCAATGGGATAAAGCAAAATTATACCAGGCCTCCTGTAATTTCTTATCCAGTTTATGATATAATTCAAATCGCTCACCAAAAATACCTTCATAGCCTAACAAATGAATAGGTGTGAGCTGAGCCTTTTCTATTTCAGCATTGATTTCTTCCGGTTTACTGAAATAAGCATGATTAAAGTATTCTGTACCCTCTATGAAGGTATTGTCGGTTCCCCTATCCCAAAGTTCCCGAGCACCTTCAGCATTTAGAATTCCCTCTGGATTATTCTTTAAACCATAAACCATAGCCTGTGATCTGTTCATATATCCAGAGAAGACAAAACCACCTGGCGAAACATTGGCAGAAGCCATTTCCAGTAATTTTATCCTATCCTCAATTTTAGGCATATGATATAGAGGTCCCAGGAGAAGAATCGCATCCCAATCTTCTTTATTCCATAAAATACTTTCCAGAGCATGGTTTCTATCAATACCAAGAATGCCTGATTTACCTTCAAGCCGCTCTTTTGTAAGTTCTATATTAGCATCTGAAATATCATTTAAACCTAACTGATATCCTTTGCTTAAAAGTTCTTTAGCATAATGTCCTGTCCCGCAGGATATATCCAGAATTTTAGCTCCAGGTCTCAAATATTTTTCAATGAAATGCAGGGTCATAGGAAGTTCAAAAGCATGGTGACTTAGGCGCTTATCCTCTTCTTTGACATGTTCATTATAATAATTCCTTACATTTTCGTCCATACGTTCAAAATAAAAAAAATTATCCAAAATGCTTAGACAATCGAAATAGGGCTTTTAGAATACAATTATTTTTCACGGAACTTAAGAAGCTATGAGAACAGCCTCAAGTCTATCTCAAATATACCTGGTGCTCCGTTTGGCTATTGCTTCACCATAAGTCCTCAGAATTTAAACCAACAATTGTGGAGTGAATACAATAAAATGAATCATTTTTATAAAGTAAAAAACCTGGTACTGAATTAGCACCAGGTTTTTTATGTACTCGAGGCGGGAATCGAACCCGCACTTCCGAAGAAACTGGATTTTGAATCCAGCGCGTCTACCAATTCCGCCACTCGAGCAATAATTGGACGGCAAAAATATAAAAAATTTGCTTCAGAAAAATAAAGTGAAGCGTTTATTTGATCTTAAGTTTCCTTACATGTAATGCCAATAAGTAACACGTCTTTACTTATGCCATAATGCTATTGCACAATCATTAACCTTTCTTACCGCTTAAAATAGATTTTAAAAATAATGAGTGGAAATAAAAAAACCGCTGATTTTACAGCGGTTTTTGATGAACTGACTAGATCAGGCAACTTTCTTAAGTTTCTTCATGATCCCTAACTTATTGATCTCATCGGTCCATTTTTGACCGCGGAAAATTTCAAAATTTTCAAAATAGTCATTATTCCTGTCAAAAAACTTTAATTCTTCATCGCCCCCTTTATGCATAAAGATCATCAATTTCAATTCTTCCAGGTTCTCATTTTTCTTTTTTCCTGAACCTTTCCAGACACATTCCATTTTCACTTCTCTCAGAAAACTCAAATCGATTAATTTTACTTTTAGTTCCTTTTCTATCACCTGAACAAAAATCAGTTTCCTGGAAATAGGATCCAAGCCTATAGCGCTAAGATCCCAGGCTTCCCAAAGTGAAAAATTAAGACCATTGGACTTTTCCACAGCCCGGAATGTCTTCTTTACCCTTCTCTCATCCCGACCTCCAAAATAAATCAGGAGAACATAAGGTACCAATACACTCAATACTACCGTAATTGAAACGGTTAACATATCTAATTTCATTTTATATTTTTTTGATAATTACTTTTTGATTAAAAACAAAACCGGGACATAGTGAAAGTCACGGTCGGACCTATAAAACAAGTAATTATCAAAAAACGGAGTGAAAGGGAAAAATAATTTTGTAAAGACTAAGTCCCGGTTGGATAAATTGTGAACTGTCAATATAAATCCGCAAGTTCACTTCTGGATCTTGAAAGTTAAAAACCTTATCGGAATAAGTGACTGTATTTCGCATGCAGGCCTGGATAGGACCATCTTGCAATTCGCTGGTCTCACCTGCTATAAAATAAAAAGAAGTTAAGAGGTTATCTTTTTCATAGGAAAAAGATTCTTCAAGTCCCTCCTTATAGTTAGAAATATCCTCTGAGGCAGCCAATTGGATACCCGAGAGAAGGAAAATGAAAAATAATAGTTTCTTCATTTTTAAACCGGCATTTTAAAGCTTTTACCGGTAATAGAAATCGATTTCAAATATACGATACTGTAGTGTTAAAATATTCTGAACACTTAATTTTTAACCAAATTTATTTTCTGATTTTGGTCGCCGTAACAGGCTGAGACAAAATAATTTAAAAAGATTAAAAAAAATTTTATCAAATTAATTTTCATATCAAACTTTGATATATATTTGCTTGCTTTTAATTTAAATATAAAATGAAAAAACTAATTTTTGGTGCTCTTGCACTTGCTTTATTGATCACTGTAACTTCTTGTCGTAATGAGAACACAGAAGCTACTGAAGAAACAGTTGAAGAGACTGCTATCAATGAAGAAGCTTCGAATCTTGAAATGACTACTGAAGTAGAGGACAGCCTTGAGGTTGAGACTGAAACTGAAGTAGATTCTCTTGAGACTCCAGCTGCAGAAGTAGAGCAGGAAGTTCCAAGCATCTAATAAGATCATTCGTCAGAATATGACTTTTAAGGCCCTGCAGGAAGCAGGGCCTTTTTCATTTACTATGTTTTGATCATTTATCAAATATCTCCCAGCTTAATTTAGCCACCTTCCATTCACCATCAATCCATTCTAACTGCCACATGTGTTTTCCTTTAAGCTGCTTTGATGAAGATCCAGGAGTATCAAATGAAGTTTTAAAATCTGCGATTAGGGAAGCAAGAGACCCAAGGTTCATAATATCCAGACTGGTTACAGAGATTTCCTTGAGTGGAGTTTTTGCATGTGCCTTTTTTATCCACTCAGAAACCGATTTCTTTCCTTTTATAGAAGCTATTCCTTCAGGAAAAAACTCCACACCTTCAGTACAGTAATCAAGTATTTTAAGCGGATCTTCTATTTCGGCCTTCAGCCATTCTTGATGTAATTCTTTTATTGTCATCCTTTTCTTCTATTAGTGATACTAAATTTAAGATTTTTAATCTAGTATCATGATATCCAGATATTTAAAATGCCAAGTTAGATTTTTTTCGATCCTTTAAAAAGGGGGTTAAACCCCTTTTTGATCAAATGTTTTGAGAATTAGCCAAATCCTATCAGTGGTACAATACGAATTCCATGGTCTTTTCAACATGAGCCGGTTCGATGATCCCTAATGCATATTTAGAATTATCGCCATGGTTGTATTTTTTCAAATAAGCCTGGTTGATACCTTCTTTTAAATCATCAATATCCTCCGGAATTTTTGCGATAATAGGTATTATTCTGTCACCGCATTTCAGCTCACCCTCAGAATCTTCTAGAAAGGTATTGTACCAGCTTCTCTCTGCAAAACCCCAGGAACGGGCAAAGACCCTGTCGTCAACCACCACCATCCAGATATTCAGGAAATTCTGTCTTTCCTTTCCTGCCTTTAACCCGATCAGGTTATTATTATTTACAAAATCGATTATTTTTTCTTTATTCATTTTTTACTCGAAATTAGATGAAAATCTTTCTCTAAAAGACAATAAATCTCGCTATCCAGGAATTCCCCATTGTAAAAATAATTTTCTCTGAAGTAAGCCTCTTTAATGAATCCCATATTAACCAGTAAATGTCTGGAATTATCATTTTCCGGATTGATATTCGCCTCCAGGCTGTGAAGGTTCAACTCTCTGAAGGCAAAGTCCAAGGTCGCCATCATGCTCTCTTTCATGTAACCCCTTCCCCAGAATTCAGACTTTAGAGTATATCCAATTTCTGCTCTGCAATGTCTGTGATCTATGTTCCTGATTGAAAAATCACCAATAAATTCTTCAGTTTTCCTTTCTATTATTGCCCAGAATATTCCTTTTTTTTCCACATAAGATTTGAGATTTTCAGCAATAAACTCAGCCGCATCGCTGATACCGGAATGTCTCCTTGAATCCATATACCGCATTATCTTCTCGTCTGATCTGATCCTGAGAATTTCCGGGGCATCAGAAGGGGCTATTTCTCTCAATAACAGCCTATCGGTTTTCAATAAGGGAAAATCATTGAAATATCTTTGTTCTATCATTTAA
>CAYWAB010000027.1:13821-21727 GCA_964456105.1 uncultured Christiangramia sp.
TTAATGACTTTCACTGGCGGTACCTCATCTTCTGAAATGCTTCTAATCCGGGTCTCGTAATTGGTAACAGCTTTTTATAGGTAAAACATCTCCATATCCATTCCAGTGGACCGAATCTGAAGTATTTCAACCACACCCTACTATAAACAAGCTGGATAAAGAAAATGGTAAACGCCGTGACTAGTGTTTCAAACGGACTCAGACTTTCATATAGGCCAAGACCTATGGAAGAAAACAGAAAAAGACCAATCACACTTTGCATAATATAATTAGTAAGCGCCATTTTTCCCGCATATTTTAATGGCCTCAAGAGAAATTTGATTTTTGAATTAAACCATAGCCAACCTATGATCCATAAATAGAATAGTCCCATGAGTACATCTGAGACCACCATAAGTTTAATAAAGAAGGGACGGAAACTTTCATTAGAATAAATCTCATACTCCGGTAAAAAATAAAGAAACGCAACCCGGTAAAGGTTACTGATCACTGCGAAGACAATGGCTGGATACTTGATCCTTTCGATAAATGAATCTAGGTCCAGGTATAATTTATTTTTACCTAAGTACAGCCCTAAAAGAAACATGGAAAGCGCTACAGGTCCTAAAAACCCGAATAACATAGGAATATTTTCCATATACTCCAGGAGTCGTAATTTTACTCCTTCCAAATAAGATCCTTCACTAATTACACGATGTACCTCTGCCCCATCATAATTAGTGAGATAACTGCCCGGAGTATAGTTTATAAGATCATAAACGAAAGCAAAAACCTGGTCGTAAAAGGGAAATATTAAAAAAAATAAAGACAGGGACAGGAGCAGTTTATTAGATCTTTTAATAAAGAAGGTTACCAAAAGGCCTAAAATAGCATACAAATTGAGCACGTCTCCAGACCAAATGAAAACGATGTGAAAGACTCCAATAAGAAATAGAATGAACATTCTCCTGCCGAAGAAAACGAAGTTGAGGCGGTTATTTTTTCTTAGCTTCATGGCCTGCATGGAAATTCCGAGGCCAAAAAGCAGTGAGAATATTGGAAAGAATTTGGTGTAGAAGAAAAGCTGCAGAATTCTCTCCGAAATCTGGTCTATGTTCGAGGTCCATTGTTTTGCGAATTCGTCCTGATTTAAAAAGGTCGAATTCATGATCACAATATTCACAACGAATATTCCAAGGATCGCGAAACCCCTGTAAACATCAAGCAAATCTATTCTCCTATGTCTTTGGGTAGGTCTTACTGGCCGTATATCTTTCAATTTTCTTTTATTTAAAAAATTGATCAGCTTTCTTTTATCCAAGCCGGAAATTCAGCCTGGCTGAACTAGGAAAGAAAGACTAATATTGAATTTGGCGGATGAATATAATTCTTTTTTGCCATATATCTCCAGGCTTAAATGGATTGTCTCTCCAAACTAAATCTGCAACTGTCTTATCTTAGAAATATTTCCACAGGATTTCAAGTAAAGTTATATTATTGATAGGTTTTGATATAAGTTCGTAAAAACCCGATGCCTTAAGTGCAGATTCATTATCTTTAAGGAAATAGGCTGATTAGGCGATTCCGGGAAGATCTGCCTTTGCTCTTTTAAATTTGGTCTACTGACTGGATCGCCGATAATTCAGGCATCTGAATGTCCATAATACCAAGATCTATATCTTCCATCTACTCCACTTTTTGAACACACTCCTTACTTTTTTTGGTCCGAAGAACTTTAAGATTGCGAACTATAATGCCTGCTAAAGAAAGACCGATAATATACTGATGAACCCCAAATGTAATTTTTTAAAGGTTAATCGTCTGAAGTATTATCTGCATCAATAAATGCTGTCCTGACTTTTTCATATTATAATTCTCCGATTTAAGTATAGATTTATCTATGTTCACTAAATTTATGTTTTAAATTAACTACTATGCTAAAAGTCCCGAAGCTCCTTCCTCTTCTATTTTTAATGGTTTTTATAGCGTCCTGTAGCAGTGAAGATGATGCGACTCCTCCAGATGCGTCTTCGTCTTATGACCTCATCATTGAAAATGAACGGGGCGTAACTATCGATATCTATATTAGAAATGCAGATGCCCAGTCTAATTTTGAAAATAAAGGTCGTATCGTAACAGGTCAGGAAATCACAATTACCAACCTGGCTACAGAAACAAAATATATTTTAAGAGCTGTGGAACAAGGAAACACTGTTAACAATTTCTTTTTCGAAAGGCCATTTTCCAGTGACCTTAACGGTACCCGAAGAATAATCATCCAATAAAAAAACCTGTACCTTCAGAACGTCAGTATTTATAACCTCTAAGGTTATTTCTGCTTTTGCATTTATCCGAATAAATCGTACTTTCGGTTTTCGTCCTAATAAACACTTATATGTCTCAATTTTGGCTTTACTTCCGGCTGGGACTTGACCATGTTCTTGACTGGCAGGCCTATGATCATGTTTTATTCTTAGTGGTACTCGTAGCTGCCTACGGTTTCACTACCTGGAAGAATATTCTTTGGCTGGTAACTCTTTTTACCTTAGGACATACGCTGGCATTATTCCTTTCTGTTTACGAAATCGTACAAGTGGATACTAATTATGTTGAATTTCTTATTCCTGTAACGATATTGATAACTGCGATCTTCGATATCGCAACGGCCGGAAAAAAGGTCCGCAATACTAATTTCAACTTGCTCTATTTCACTACTATATTTTTCGGGTTAATCCACGGTCTTGGTTTTTCCAATTTCTTCAAGAGCACTGTCGCCATTTACGATTCTAAATTCTGGCCACTAGTGGAGTTCGCTTTAGGTATAGAAGCAGCACAGATCATCGTAGTATCTGGAGTTATGGTCGTTGGATTTATTACCCAGAATATATTCAACGTCTCTAAAAGAGACTGGATCCTCGTCACGGCATCTATAGTAATAGGAGTAATACTTCCTATATTGCAGCAATCCTATCTTGCTCTTTAAATTAAGAACTTTTAAACTTAGTTTTTATCAATAATCTTTTAATTTGCAGCAGATTATTAATTCTGTCTCAAAAATTAAATGAATAAAGAAAAGCAGCTTAAGTACGACAAGGCTTATTTAAGGATAGCCAGGGAGTGGAGCAAACTCTCTCATTGTAATAGAAAGCAGGTTGGCGCGTTAATTGTAAAGGATAGAATGATCATTTCAGATGGGTATAATGGTACCCCAACTGGATTTGAAAACTTTTGTGAGGATGAAGAAGGCTACACAAAATGGTATGTTTTACATGCTGAAGCGAATGCTATTTTAAAGGTGGCCGGATCCACACAATCCTGCAAGGATGCAACATTATATATTACTATGTCTCCCTGTAAGGAATGCAGTAAACTTATACACCAATCAGGTATCAAGAGACTGGTTTACCATATCGATTATAAAGACAATTCCGGCTTGACATTTCTGGAAAAAGCCGGGGTAGAGCTTCAGCAAATAACAGAACTGGAAGATTGAAAGGAAAAAATAAAATATACACTCCCCTATTACTGAGTATCGCCTGTGCCATTGGACTTATCCTTGGTGCTAGGATGAACTTTGACACTTCGGATGAACTTTTCTCTGCGAATCCGAAAAAACAGAAATTGAACCGCCTTATAGATTATATTGACTACGAATATGTAGATGATGTAAATACCGACAGCATAGTGGATGTAACTGTAAACAAGATCCTGGAGAATCTTGACCCTCATTCTGTTTACATCCCCAAAGAAGAATATGCCAGCGTCACTGAAAATATGAAAGGTGACTTTGTAGGTATAGGCGTAAGCTTTTATAAGGTTGATGATACCATTGTGGTAATAAAGGCACTCGAGGATGGTCCAAGCGAAAAGATAGGTATACGTGGCGGGGACCGCATTTTATATGCTGACGGCGCTAAATTATTCGATCAGAACCTGAGCGAAGATTCTTTGACCACCAGACTGAAGGGAAAAGAAAATTCTAAGGTTACCCTCAAGGTCCTTCGTAAAGGAATTAAGGACCTGTTAACCTTTAACGTTAAAAGAGGAAAAGTACCTCTTAAAAGTATTGATGCAGCTTATATGCTTACCGACAAGTTAGGCTATATCAAAATAAATCGTTTTTCTGAAACCACCTTTAAGGAATTCAGCCAGGCCATTAAAAAATTAAAGAAAGAAGGCGCCAGACAAATCGCTCTAGACCTGCGTGACAATCCAGGAGGATATCTTTCAGAGGCCATTAACATAGCCGATGAATTCATAAAGGATGATAACCTGATCCTTTTTACCAAAAACAAAAGCGGTGCAATAGAAGAAACCTATGCTCAAAGGAAAGGAGAATTCGAGAACGGGAAAGTATTCGTTCTGATAAATGAAAATTCAGCTTCTGCCAGCGAAGTAGTTGCTGGGGCTCTCCAGGATAATGATGTTGGTACTATCGTTGGTAGGAGATCCTACGGGAAAGGCCTTGTGCAAAGAGAAATGGAACTTGGAGATGGCAGCGCCGTGAGACTCACCATAGCGAGATATTATACTCCTACGGGCCGTTCTATCCAAAAACCCTACGATAATGGAAATGAATCCTATTTTGATGATTATATGCGCCGCTACGAAAATGGTGAACTGAATAATCTTGATAGCATCCAGGTTAACGATTCCTTGCGGTTTGTAACTCCGGGTGGAAAAGTAGTTTACGGAGGTGGTGGAATTATTCCTGACGTTTTCGTGGCAAAGAATACTGATTCTGAAAAAGAAAAATTGACATATCTTCTTCGTAGCGGATACATGAGCAGGTTCGTATTTAATCTGCTTGAGAAGGATCGCCCTTACTATAATTCGATCGAAAAAAAGAATTTCAGGGAAGAGATCATGATCACACAGGAAATGATCGACGATTTTGAGCAGTATCTAAAATTTCTAAATGTTAGGATAGATCTGAGCCAGGAAAAATATAAACCTCTTTTAAAGAAATACCTGAAAGCGGAAATGGCTCAGCAGTTATTCGGTACGAATGCATTTGAAAAATTCCTTAATGAAGATGACCGGATAATCGAGAGGGTAATCGAATTATCTGAAGAAATCTGATCTTTTAAGCCAGTTTATCATGCACTTTGGTGTGCTCTCCTTTATTCCAGACGGTAAGTATATCTGTGGCCACTGCTGCTCCACTCCCACTTGCAATTGAGTATTGACTTCTCCAGCCTGCCAGAGTTCCTGCGACATATAATCCAGGCTTAACAAGATGATCCTCGTTCTTTAACTGTATTCGGTTCTTTTCCGGCTTTGCTTTTTTATGAGGTATAATGTAGTCTTCAAGTCCTTTTATTCTCATAGGACTGGTGTAACCCACAGCGACCACCAGGATCTTAGTAGTATAATCTGCCTTATTGGTGATCACACGAAAGCCATCTTCGATCTCAATGACCTCCGTTACCTTTTCACGTTTTAACTGAGCCAATTCCGGATAAAGTTCACTAAGGTGCTTGCTTCCCTCCTTTAACAAATCCATTCCTCTAGAGCCCGGTTTCACACCAAAGGCATTGTTTAGAAGGGCCGATTGTAAATGCGAAGCTTTCTGATGCATGATGATGCCGGCCTTTTTATCTCTAGAGTAAGGTTTTTCGAGGCCGGAACCAATGACGAGTGCACAGGAAAGTCCTGCGGCACCACCTCCTACAATTAAAACATCAAAATCCATATTATTCAGCCTTTTTGGAAATACTTCTTGAAATTAAAAGAATCCCCATCAGGACAATTACACACAGGCTAGCCACTATAACGATCACGGCATTAGCGCTATCGCCAGCCATGAGGTCCTGAAAATCCAGCGCTGTTACACTAAGGCCTATAAAAACTGCTGCTAAAAAAATTACGGTATAAATCAAATATTTCATGCGAATAAACTCTGAATATTTGCGGCAAAAAGTTTAACCGCTATTGCGAGTAAAATAACTCCAAATACTTTTCTGATCACATTGATCCCCTGGCTACCCAGAATTTTCTCGATCTTAGCCGAGGATTTCAAAACCAGGTATACAAATATAATATTGATAACTATAGCCACAATGATATTTATCATTTCATATTCTGCCTGTAAAGAAACCAAAGAAGTCATTGTTCCTGCTCCCGCTATCAGCGGAAAGGCCAGCGGGACGATAGAAGCTGTTTCTGGCGCATCGTCCTTATAAAGACTTATTCCCAGGATCATTTCAAGAGCCAGGAAAAAAAGTATAAAAGAACCGGCAACGGCAAAAGAATTTACATCAATACCTATAAGGTTAAGAATCTCTTTTCCAACGAAAAGAAACACCACCATAATGATTCCGGCTACTATGGAAGCTTTCTCACTTTGAATATGACCAACCTTCTTCCTTAGATCAATTATAATTGGTATATTCCCGATTATATCTATTACTGCAAACAGCACCATCCCCGCTGTAAATATCTGTCTGAAATCGAACACTTTAAGCATAGCTTTCTCCTTTAAAAATTGGCGGCAAAAGTAATTACTCTTGGCTGATTTATCGATAGCCGACCAGGTTAAATTTGTGTAAATTTTCAGGCGATTTTTTACCCCTGTAAAACCTATAAAATTATCTTTGCCACTATGTTTCAAATAGGAAAAACTTTAGTTTCAGAAGAGATCATAAAAAATGATTTCGTTTGTAATCTTTCCGCCTGCAAAGGGGCCTGCTGTATAGATGGTGAAGCAGGAGCTCCAGTAGAACCCGGAGAACGAGAAATTCTTGAAAAGATCTATCCTGAAGTAAAACCTTATCTAAGAGAAAAAGGGATACAGGCCATCGAAGAACAGGGCTTCTATATTACGAGGGAAAATGGGGAAATAGAGACTCCGCTGATAGACGGTGCCGACTGTGCCTATGTGACTTTTGATAAGAAAGGTACAGCCTTATGCGGTATCGAAGAAGCCTACAATGCAGGTAAAATCGACTGGAAAAAACCGGTTTCCTGCCATTTATACCCGGTAAGAATAGAAGAATACAGTTCTTTTGCCGCAGTAAATTATCATAGATGGGAAATTTGCGATGATGCCTGCAGTCTTGGAGCCGAATTACAGGTTCCAATCTATAAATTCGTTAAGGATGCACTTATTCGAAAATTTGGAGAAGACTGGTATGATGAACTTGAATTAGTAGCTTCGAAAATTAAATAAATCTGATAGTAAAATTAATTTTCAGCAATTTATTCGAGCTATGTAGTTTATATTTTCATTACCTTTATTTTTCACTTTTGTGATAGAATTCTGTCACAAACTCCCCCCGAATTTTTTTAATAATAGGATTATCTATCCCACAAATTTTCATAGGTGGACCAACCAAAAAATTAGGTAATTCTGTTTTCTGGAAAACCGGCAGAAATCTGCCGGTTTTTTTGTATAAAAAAGCATCAGTTTTGCCCGGAAAATGGCAATTTAAAGCCATGTTGAAGAAGCTTTAGATGATCCCCGATTATTTTGGTCATAAAATTATTAACAATTTATAACTATTTGTATTACAGTTATTTGAAATCCATAATTAACACAACGGTATTAAAACATATAGATATGGCGTGTTGAAAACTTTGTTGAAAACGTTTGCGCCAGATTCTTTCATTATAGCTCTCATTTTTAAATATTTGTTAAACACTTTTCTCAAACACCAATCAAGACCGAAAAATTAAAGCAATTATGGCGCAGACGGAACCCATTTTACAGGAAAATAAAGATCGCTTTGTGATCTTCCCGATTAAACATCATGATATCTGGGACTGGTATAAAAAAATGGAAGCTTGTTTCTGGACCGCCGAAGAGATCGATCTTCACCAGGATCTTAACGACTGGAACCACAAGCTAAATTCGGACGAGCGCTATTTCATAAAACACATTCTTGCTTTTTTTGCAGCATCAGACGGGATAGTGAACGAGAACCTG
>CAYWAB010000028.1:0-21287 GCA_964456105.1 uncultured Christiangramia sp.
TGATAAGCCGAAGAAGAAAAAATCTACTCGTCGTGCTGGTAAGAAGAAATCAGATTCTGAAAACACTGCCCAGCCGAAAGAAGCAGCCGCAAAGGAAACTAAAAAAGAAGAGCCTA
Source organism: uncultured Christiangramia sp. (assembly GCA_964456105.1). GTDB lineage: Bacteria > Bacteroidota > Bacteroidia > Flavobacteriales > Flavobacteriaceae > Christiangramia. Next base: position 117 of record CAYWAB010000028.1, read on the forward strand.
AGGCTGAAGAGCCAAAAGCTCAGGAAAATAAAGAAGACAAAAAAGAAGAATAAAATGATCTTTTTTATCATCTAAATTTTAAAAGGATAAACTATTTAAGTTTATCCTTTTTTTATATCCAATCCAGAATTATATATTTTTACTGCATAGCAATCACAACACAACTATGAAATATCAGGTTAAAAGAAAAGCGTTGATTTTACTGGAAGATGGTACCATCTTTTATGGTAAATCTGTAGGTAATAAAGAAGGAAGCGCTGTTGGCGAAGTTTGTTTTAATACGGGTATGACCGGTTACCAGGAGATCTTTACAGATCCATCCTATTATGGTCAGTTAATGGTAACAACCAATGCTCATATTGGAAACTACGGGACTAACGAGGGCGAAAATGAGTCGGATAAAGCTAAAATAGCAGGACTTATCTGTAAGAACTTTAGTTATACCCAATCGCGTCCGGCAGCAGATAAAACACTTCAGCAGTTTCTAGATGACAGCAATATATTCGCCATTTCAGATGTTGATACTAGGGCTTTGGTTACCTATATCAGGGAAAATGGTGCGATGAATGCTATTATTTCCACCGATGTTGATAATATCGATGGTTTAAAGAAGGAGCTTGATAAAGTTCCTAATATGAATGGTCTGGAGCTTGCCTCCAAGGTTTCCGTAAAGGAACCTTATTTTTATGGGAATGAAAATGCTACCTATAAAATTGCAGCTCTGGATGTCGGGATCAAGACAAACATACTTCGTAATCTCGCTGAAAGGGATGCTTATATAAAAGTGTTTCCTTATGATGCCACTTATGAAGAGATGAAAGAGTGGAATCCTGATGGATATTTCTTGTCAAATGGACCTGGAGATCCCCAGCCTCTAAAGAACGCTATAGAGCTTACTAAGACGATTATTGAAAAAAATCATCCGTTATTCGGGATTTGTCTGGGGCACCAGATTATCGCCCTCGCCAATGGTATTGATACTTATAAGATGCACCATGGACACAGAGGAATAAATCATCCTGTAAAGAATATGGTTACGGGTAAAGGTGAAATCACTTCTCAAAACCATGGATTCTCTGTAGATAAAGAACAAACTGAAAATCACCCTGATGTGGAAGTTACTCATATCTGTCTTAATGATAATACGGTTGGAGGTTTAGCGATGAAAAATAAGAATGTGTTTTCAGTACAGTATCATCCTGAGGCTAGTCCGGGACCTCACGATGCCAGTTATCTTTTTGATGAATTTATTGACAGGATCAAATCTGTAAAAGCATAATTTCATTTATTATAATCTAGTAAAAGGCCGGGAAGTTCCCCGGTCTTTTTTTATAATGAAATCTGATCTTTGCATTTGTCAATCCTTTTTAAAGTAGTAGCTTTAGTAAATCCATTTAAATTTTATAATGAAAGCAGTCTTTGCCTCTCTCTTCTTGGTGCTACTAACCTTTTCTTCTTATTCGCAGAATTTTACCACAAGTCAATTTTCGCTCAATGCAATTACGCCCTCGGCAGAATATGAAGTTTCTGTTTCAGGAAATTCCACTATAGATCTTGATCTCGGAATTGGATTTGCTTATCGCCGTGGACTGGGCGGATCAGATTTTGGGATCTATCCAGGATTTGAAACTCAATATCGCTATTATTATAATTTTATCCGAAGGGAAGCTGATAACCGAAAAATATCACAAAACAGTGCAAATTATATGGCTGTGATAGCTTCAATTACCAGTGGAGATCCATTAATTGGTGGTTTAGAATATAGCAGCGACTATGGACTGTTTGTGGGGCCTGCCTGGGGATTACAGCGGGTTTATATTAGTGGACTTAAGGTGAATTTGAATTTAGGGTTGGGATTCGTATTCAATGATCTGGGAGAGTCCTACTTTGCTCCGCTGCTTTCTGTTCAACTGGGTTGGTTGGTTAAATAAGTTTTGTCAGCACTTTTAAATAAATTGATAAACTTTTCAATTATCGAAAACGTTTTAGTTATTTTCTTGCGATAATCTCTTTAAAACTAGTCGTTTCAATGGATTTTTTATCGGTGTCTTTGTATCTTGCAATTTATTCAATTAACTAATTATAAAAGATTATGAGCGCTATTTTAGATATTCATGCCCGACAAATTTTTGATTCAAGAGGAAATCCAACCGTGGAGGTGGATGTGATAACGGAAAATGGGATCATGGGCCGTGCTGCGGTTCCTTCAGGAGCTTCTACGGGTGAACATGAGGCTGTGGAGCTTCGTGACGGAGGTAAAGATTATATGGGAAAGGGTGTTGCCAAAGCAGTGGAGAATGTTAATGGTCCGATTGCTGAAAAATTACTTGGCTATTCGGTTTTTGAACAAAATCTAATAGACCAGACCATGAGAGACCTTGACGGAACCCCGAATAAATCGAAGCTGGGTGCAAATGCCATTCTAGGCGTTTCTCTTGCCGTTGCGAAAGCAGCAGCTAATGAGCTTAATATGCCGCTTTACAGATATGTTGGGGGAGTTAGTGCTAATACACTTCCTGTTCCAATGATGAATATTATAAACGGAGGGTCTCATAGTGACGCACCTATAGCTTTCCAGGAATTTATGATCATGCCTGTTATGGCTGAAAGTTTTTCCCATGCGTTAAAAATGGGAACCGAGATCTTTCATAATTTAAAAAAGGTTTTACATGACAGAGGTCTTAGCACAGCAGTAGGAGATGAAGGTGGTTTTGCACCTACTCTTGACGGTACTGAAGATGCACTGGATACCATTTTAAAGGCTATAGAAAAAGCAGGTTATAAACCGGGCGAACAGGTGATGATCGCTTTGGATTGTGCCGCGGCTGAATTCTATGTTGATGGGAAATACGATTACACAAAATTCGAAGGTGATTCAGGAAAGGTTAGAAGCAGTGAGGAACAGGCTTCATATCTTGCGGAATTGGCTTCTAAATATCCAATTATTTCCATTGAAGATGGGATGGATGAAAATGATTGGGATGGCTGGAAAGCCCTTACAGATAAAGTAGGTGATAAGGTTCAGCTTGTTGGGGATGACCTTTTTGTGACCAATGTAGAAAGATTAGGAAGAGGTATTAAAGAGAATATAGCTAATTCCATTTTGATAAAAGTAAATCAAATAGGTACGCTTACCGAAACTATCGCTGCGGTTAATATGGCTCATAATGCCGGGTATACTTCGGTAATGTCCCATCGTTCAGGCGAAACGGAAGATAATACTATTGCAGATCTTGCAGTTGCTTTAAATACTGGACAGATCAAAACAGGTTCAGCTTCGAGGAGTGATCGTATGGCGAAATACAATCAGTTGATCAGGATAGAAGAAGAATTGGGAGATGTTGCTTATTATCCAAAGGATAAAGCATTTAAAATTAAATAATTTCTGGATATAGAATATTTAAGCCTCTTCATATGAAGGGGCTTTTTTTGTTTAGTGATATATATGTTATATTAACAATCAATTAATGAATCTAAATGGGAGTCTTCATACATATTCATTAATTTCATAGTATCATAACCAACCACCTAATTTTGAAAACCAACTTTTTATTTGTAGCAGCAGAAAATGATGGAATTCCACGCTGTAAGGCGGGAGGGATGGGCGATGTGGTAAGGGATGTGCCCAGACAGATAGCTGCAAGAGGCGATCAAGTATTTGTCCTTTGTCCTTCCTACGCAAGATTACATACCAATGCTAATAAAATTGCAGATGTCGATTTTGTCTTTAGAGGGCAGGAAGAGATAGCTGAACTTTATGAAGTTAAGGGGAAAAAGGAAATTTCAGGAATAAAACATTTTGTTATTCATCATCCGGAAATTCAGGCTGGGGATATTGCCCATATTTATTTTAATGATCCTGATCAGCCTTTTTATACTGATGCGAATATGTTCTCTCTATTTTGTACCGCGGTAGCTTCTGTGCTAAAGAAGGAACTTTTGGGAAGAACAGATATCGTGCATCTTCACGACTGGCATACTAGTATGTTGCTTTTCCTTAAAAATTTCCATCCTGAATACCAAGCATTAAATCAGGTACATTTTGTATACTCCATACACAATCTTGCGATACAGGGGATCAGGCCTTTTAATAATAATTATTCTTCTGTTAGAGCTTTTTTTCCGGATGTCGAATTTGATGAGGAAGTGTTGAAGGATCCTAGATATACTGATTGTATAAATCTTATGGCTGTTGGAATAAGACTTGCCGATGCTGTGCATACCGTTTCTCCTTCCTATAAACAAGATATCCAAAGGCCTAGTAATCCTCCTCATTTTATAGGAGGAGAGGGATTGGAAGAAGATCTCAGAATAGCTGACCAGGAAAATAGATTATTCGGAATTTTAAATGGAGCCAATTACTCAAATATCAACGAAGTAGAAAGGGGTATACTATTCAGACAATGTGTGCGAAGACTATTCAGGTGGTTACAGGAGGAAAATAAAGATTACAAGGCTCATTATTTAGCTCATACAGGGGAGAAGATCACGAGATTTCAGGAAAATCAACCTGATTTTATATGCACAAGCGTTGCCCGGCTCACAGAGCAGAAATTCTATTTTTTTAAACATGATTCTGAATTGCTTTCCAAATTGCTGAGAAAACTTGAGGAAGTGAATGGAGTTTATATATTATTAGGTACAGGAGCTCCTGAATATGAGTATATTTTTAGAGAGGCCAGTTACAGACACAAGAACTTCATTTTTATCAATGCACAATCTGACAGTATTATAGATATGCTGTACCAGGAGGCAAACTTGTATCTAATGCCAAGTCTCTTTGAGCCTTGCGGAATAAGCCAGATGCTTGCTATGAGAAATGGTCAGCCATGTTTGGTGCACCACACCGGCGGCTTGAAGGATACAGTAATGCATGGAGAAACTGGTTTTAGTTTTGATGGTAAAACAATAGATGAAAAAATAAATGATTTTATAAGAGTATTCGGCGAGACCGTGGATCTCTATTTTAACGATAATTTGAACTGGAGAGAGATCTGTTCAAGGGCAAGAGAACAGAAATTCAGTTGGGAAAGATCAGTCAGTAAATATTATGAACAGCTATATAAGGTGGAAAAGTAAATCCTTTTTATCCTTTTAGGTCTCGTAATAATTTTAATTGCTGTAGCTATAGAAACTAAATATGGAAGAGTGAATTTTTTCCATATTGAACTCATTCTTATTAAAAGAGGAGCAAGTTTTTTAAAGAACAACGTTAAAATTCTCGAAAACTGAATGAAATCGGGCTATTTCTGAAATTTCATTAGTCTGCTTAAAATTATTTTAACAGTAAATTTCGTAATTTAGCAATCCTTAAAAATTAATTTAAAGAACTATATATACTATGTCTAAAGTAGCAACACTTGAATTTGACGGAAAGAAATATGAGTTTCCGGTTACAGAAGGAACAGAAAACGAAATTGGGATAGAAATAAAGAAATTACGTAGTGAGGCAGGTCTCATTACATTGGATCCTGGTTATAAGAATACCGGAAGCTGCGAGAGTGCTATCACATTTTTGGACGGAGAGAAGGGGATTCTTAGATATCGTGGTTATGCCATTGAAGATCTTGCCGAAAAAGCTGATTTTCTTGAGGTAGCTTACCTTTTGATCTTCGGGGAATTACCAAATAAGGAACAATTAGAGAAATTCACTAATGATATCAAGGAAGAATCTCATGTAGATGAGGAGATGAAAAAGATCCTTGATGGTTTCCCAAAAGCGGCTCACCCGATGGGCGTTCTTTCTTCTCTTACCAGTGCTTTGATTGCATTTAATCCATCTTCTGTTGATGTTTCTTCTGAAGAAGATATGTATAAGGCTATTGTAAAGATAATTGGTAAATTCCCAGTGCTTGCAGCATGGACGTTGAGAAAGAAGAATAGCCTTCCTTTAAACCACGGAGATGATACTTTAGGTTATGTGGAGAATCTTCATAAGATGATGTTTGAAAAGCCTGGTAAGTCTTACAAGGTAGATAAGACGGTTATCGATGCAATGGATAAGCTCTTAATTCTTCATGCAGATCATGAGCAGAACTGCTCTACATCTACAGTAAGAATGGTAGGTTCTTCCCATGCTGGTCTTTTTGCTTCCATCTCTGCAGGTATTTCGGCATTATGGGGGCCACTTCATGGTGGAGCAAACCAGGCAGTGATCGAAATGCTTGAAAGAATTAAGGCCGATGGAGGAGATACTCATAAGTTCATGGAGAAGGCTAAAGATAAGGATGATCCCTTCAGGCTTATGGGATTCGGACACCGTGTATACAAAAACTTTGACCCGCGCGCTAAGATCATCAAAAAATCTGCAGATGAGGTACTTGGTCAGCTAGGTGTAGAAGATCCTGTTCTTGATATCGCTAAAGGATTGGAAAAAGAAGCCCTGGAGGATGATTATTTCGTAAAAAGGAAGCTTTATCCAAATGTAGATTTCTATTCAGGAATCATTTACAGAGCCCTCGGAATCCCTGTAGAGATGTTCACCGTAATGTTTGCTCTGGGACGACTTCCAGGATGGATCGCTCAGTGGAGAGAGATGCGATTAAGAAAAGAGCCAATTGGTCGTCCACGGCAGATTTATATCGGCGAAAATCACAGAGAATTCAAATCTCTTGGCAACCGCTAAATAGGAGTAATAAAAACATAAACAAATTAAAAAAGCTTCATCACCGCATGGAGCTTTTTTATATTTGTAAAAATTTAGAACACATAATGAAACTGCATATCTGTAACGAAACTTCAAGACTTAGGTCGGTTGTATTAGGGACTGCTAAAAGCAATGGTCCCATTCCTTCATTAGAAGAAGCTTATGACCCGAAATCTAAAGAACATATTCTAGCGGGAACCTATCCGAAGGAAGAAGATATGATTGAAGAAATAGAATCTGTTGCTGCAGTTTTTAAGAAATATGATGTAGAGGTGTTCAGGCCTAGGATCATTGAAAATTATAACCAGATTTTTACAAGGGATATTGCTTTCGTTATCGAAGATAAATTCATCAAATCTAATATCTTGCCAGACAGGGATCAGGAAATTGAGGCTATAGATCACGTGTTAAAGCAGATCGATGGAGATAAAATCATCGAACTTCCTGAAGAAGCTCATATTGAGGGCGGAGATGTAATGCCCATGGAAGATCATATTTTTGTAGGTACTTATAAAGGTAAGGATTATAAAGATTTTATAACTGCAAGAACTAATCTTCAGGCTGTAGATGCTCTCCAACAACTTTTTCCGAAGAAAAAGGTCGTTTCATTTAGCTTGAAGAAGTCTAACCTTGTAGCGAAAGACAACGCTCTTCATCTGGATTGCTGTTTCCAGCCTGTTGGAAGGGATAAGGCGATTATTTATAAAGATGGATTTTTACTTGAAGAAGAATATAAATGGCTTGTTCAGTACTTTGGAAGTTCCAATATTTATGAGATCACAAGGGACGAAATGTATGAAATGAATTCAAACATATTTTCCATTTCTGAAGATGTAGTGATTTCTGAGAAGAACTTTACCAGGTTAAATAACTGGCTTAGAGAACAGGGCTTTACCGTAGAAGAAGTGCCTTATGCTGAAATCGCCAAACAGGAAGGTTTATTACGTTGTTCAACATTACCATTAATAAGAGATTAAGATGATGAAACAAATAACAGACACGATTTTAATGGTTAGACCTGTAGCCTTTAGGATGAATGAAGAAACTGCGGTTAACAACTATTTCCAGAAGAATTTGAATAACCCGGATCTAAATATATGGGCGGCAAAAGAATTTGACGATTTTGTTGCCAAATTAAGATCTGTTGGAGTAAATGTGATCGTGGTAGATGATATTTTAGAAGACAATACACCTGATTCTATTTTTCCTAACAATTGGGTATCCTTTCATGAGGATGGTCAAATCGCTTTATACCCTATGTTCGCTGAGAACAGGAGAAAAGAACGCAGGCTGGAATATTTTGCAAGGTTGGAGGAGTCAGGGTTCAAGATCAAGGAAATTGTGGATTACACGGCGGCAGAGGAAGATGATGTGTTTCTTGAAGGTACAGGTAGTCTGATTCTGGATAGAGTAAACCAGAAAGCTTATTGCGCAATATCTCCAAGAGCCGATGAAGATCTTTTGATAGAATTCTGCGAAGATTTCGAATTTACACCTGTAATCTTTAATGCTTACCAAAGCGTCGGTGAAAAAAGGCTACCTATTTACCATAGCAATGTAATGATGTGTCTTGCAGAGGAGTTTGCCGTGATCTGTCTTGATACTATAGATGATAAAAAGGAACGTAAGAATGTCGTAAAGCATCTTAAGCAAGATGGCAAAGAGATCATTACCATAACCGAGGAGCAAATGCACGAGTTTGCAGGAAATATGTTGCAGGTAAAGGGGGCTGAGGAAAAAAAATACCTGGTGATGAGTGCCAGAGCCCACAGAAGCCTTACTGAAGATCAGATCTCAAGAATTGAAAAGCACTCTGAGATCCTTAGTTCTAAAATTGAAACTATTGAGACCTGTGGTGGTGGAAGCGCCAGATGTATGATGGCTGAGGTGTTCTTGCCGAAGGAAGCTTAGTCTTGCATTTTTATATGAAGAGGTGAGGAAGAGGTCACGACATATTCTCCTTCTTTATTACTAGCTGTTACAATTAGTTCGTAGTTCTTATAGTTGGAAGGAACCTGAAGTTCTATTTTGGCACCTTTTCCTACCTCCTTAATAGCAAGGTGATTCCCAAATTGATCGTTTTTTACCAAATGCCAATCAAATTCAAAGCCTTCATTTGAAGGAATTTGCCATTCTCCGTTTAAGGAGATGGCTGCGGAATAACTAACCCGGTCTCCGGGATAGAGAGGTAAAGCAGGTCTGATGATCTTTACTGAAAAATCTGAACCATAGGATTTTTCCTTGGACCAAAAACTCCCTATTTCATTTAGAACCTTTTTTTTGCGGCCCTTGAAGTCAACTAGCCCGTCAAAGCTCATTTTATTACTTTCACGTTCATCCTGGAAAGTATGTAGAATTAAATCCTGGTCTTCAAATACTGCCTTGTGATTTATGACAAGATGGGGATCTATGTCACTGATAAAAACAGAAATATCACCTTCTTCATTTAGTTGAAGCGTCTTTTTAAGATGAATAGTGTCTTTTACTATTAGACCATAAGAATCTACGGGAAGTTTTTTGTCTTTCTGTAATTCCAGGATTTTTTTTCTGGTATTGGCTTCAAGGTTCATTTGTAAAACAATCGATTTAGAAGGATCGGCCGATTTTATCTTCTTTATGATCGTAGTAATCCAATTTAAATAAGCTATTTCTTCCGCAAAAAGTAATGGTTTGGTAAAATGATTCTCGAGATCAAATCTGAATGAGTAGCCTATGACGTCAAGATTATTTTTAAGTTTATTTACTTTGGAAAAGATCTTTTTCTCAAATGTGTCCAGGTAGCCCTTATTGCGTAAAAAGTCTACTGAGGTGTCTATGTTGAACCCATAGATGGAATTTAACCCCATCTCCCCGGAGAGGTTTAGGATATTATAGTCGTAAATATTACCTCCGGTAAACTGGATCGTATTAATTCCATTTTCTTTCATTACTGAAAAATCATTAATTAGATTTTTTCTCGTTAGGGTATAATAGCTGTCATCCCAGTCTTTACCTTTACTTAAATTGACTCCTCTTATGTTGTGAAGAGTAATTGGATTCAGAATATGATCTTTTTCAGTTGGGGTTAGCTCAAAAGGTTTTCTCTTTCTTAAGGTTGGGTATTTCTTTGCAATGATGGAAAGGTCTGCTTCCCAGTCCAGATAAGGTTCCCTATACCAGTAATTTTCAGGAATGTTTTTGTCAATTTTGCTGTTGAAGAGAACAAGTGATTGAATTTCCTTGTAGCTTTCTATGGAGTTAAGAGCTTCGTTAATCCATTTTTGTTGTTTGTTCGCAAGGTCTAAGGATCCAAACTCTGCAAGCATGACCGGTTTGCGGGTAAACCAATAAAACTCATCGTGGAACGGCTCATATAGTTCTTCAAAAGAATAATAATTTCCGTTTTCATTGAATTTACTGTAATTCAATAAGGTTAATCCTATCCAGTCAACATAATCATCGCCGGGATAGAATTTCCGCATATTCTCAGCCTTCCATGGACTCCAGATCATGATTATCTTATCTGCCTGCTCCTCTTGAATAAGTTTATGTATTTGCTTCCATGCTTCGATATAGTCCTTTTGAGATCGATCATGCTGGGACCAGGGATATTGCGGATTATCAAATTCGTGAGCATACCTTAGAAAAACGGGCTCGTCAAAGGATTTAAGTTTTTCTATAAAACATTTAATGTAAGAATCAAGATGTCCATCTGCGATATGACGGAAGACATTTTGGCCATCTTCAATTTTTGGAAAACCTTGCATTTTATTAATACCTGTTGCCCAGGGTTCCCAGGTGACCAAAGGGATAGCGTCATTTCGATAAATCGAATTCAACAGCGTATCAGGAAATTTACTTATACTTTCCTGGTTCCATGCTATATAAAGAGAAATAATATCAAAATCTATGTTTTCTTTGGCTTCGAGGTAATTTATTTCAGACATGTCAGAGAGTCCATTCTCTTTAGTAGGATAAAATATTCCCAGATATTTGTCCGATTTCATGGATGGATAATCGGCTTCAATTTCATTCCATTTAGAAAGATCTTTATTTATTTTAAATCCTATCGAGAAAAAAAGGACCACGAGTAATAATGGTAACGCTCCTTTACGAGTAATGAAAAATAGCTTATTCGCCAGTTTGTAGCCGTAAATTTTAATATTCTTTAATTTGAGGATAGTGTTGTATGCAAGATTGGTTCTAAGAATTTGATTTTGATTGGTTTCTCTTACTGCCATATAAATCCCAAAAATCATTATGCCAGCATTAAATAATGCGAATCCTGCCATTATCAAAGAAAAAGGAGTTAGATCATTTCTTAATCCTACAATTATGGCGAAAAGGGATAACGCGGCAATTATGGCGTTAGGAATTATGATTTTTAAGTTCGTGTCAAACTCATCTTCCTTGGGAGTTGGAAGGTAGGGGACCTTTTTATTGATTATGGTGTAGAAGAGACCTATTAAATGAATCCACCAGGTATTTATATGTAAAAGACCTCCTACTATATGAAAACCTCTTTCTTTCTTTTCTATTACCCATTTTTGTATAAAAGTTCTGATCAATACAGAGCTACCTATCACGGGTAAAATAACCAGAACAAATTCCACGATATTCCCATGCCATGGTGTAGTGAAAAGTAATAATGATAAAACAGGAATAATGAAATTTAAAAGACAGATTACCCCGCTCAAGTAATGAAGTGGGAGCATACCGAAATGAATTCTTTGCCTTATGGTCAGTTTATTGAATATCTTGGGATAAACTTTCACAAGTAGGTCAAATGTTCCCCTGGACCATTTTAACTGTTGTTTGAAAAAATTAGTCAGGTTAGAAGGAGCCAGTCCTTTCGCCAGAACCTCAGGAAGGTAAACTGCTTTCCATCCTTTTGCATAGAGTAGCATAGCAGTGTGCATATCTTCACATAATCCGGGAGCATGACCTCCAATACTGTCCAGAGCTTTTCTTCTAAAAACACAATTAGCCCCGATGGCATTTACACTACCGTAGCTATTCAGGGTCATCATCATTGGTCCATAGAACTGAAAAGTTTGTTCTGCAGCTCCTCTAGCGACCAGGGTTTCTTTTACATTGTAGTAGGACTGGACAATTTGAACGAAACCTATTTCAGGATCCTCAAAGTGTGGCAGGATGGGATCCAGGAAATCCGGTTGAGGGATATGATCTGGATCCAGGATCACGCAAATATCTCCGGTTGCGTGTTTTTTTAGGGCGTTATTGATATTTCCTGCTTTTGCATCTTTTCTATTGTCCCTGGTGACGTGGATAATTCCGTTTTCTTTGCAGAATTTCTTCAAGTATGGATCATCCGCTTCATCACATAGATAGGTAGTATGCGGATAGCTTATCTGGTTTATGGCTTCCAGGGTGGTAACAGTCATCTGGTATGGCTCACCGGGGAAATAGGTTGTAAGAATGTCAACCTTCAGATTGGAGTTATTGAGTTTTTGCTCAGGGACCGAAATATTAAGATAATTATACCACATGTATAATTTTCTGAGGCTTCCATAAGTTAGAGTAACGGCCAGCATCCAGAAGAGCCATTCATTTCCCCTATGCTCAGGCTGAAAGAAGTAGATTAAAAAATTCAGAACGCTAAAAACACCGAAAACGACCATTACCTTAATAATGATCAGTTCTTTTTTGTTTGGCGATTTTATCCTATTGCGCATTCCTGGCATTTATAACGTAGAACGGAATATTATAACTTGAGAAATCTTCTTCATTAGAGACATAAACATATAAACGGTAATAACCTTCTTTTTCCGGAACTTTAAATTTGGTGGAAGTTCCATTCAAATTGGCGCCCTCAATTTTTTTTGGTAAATCTAATGGATCAAACCAGGCTTCTTCTCTTAATTCCCAAAAAATCTCTAGTCGATCTGTCCAGGAAGAACTTAACTGAAATTTTAATTCTGCCTCTTCTCCCGCATTAAGAATAATGTTTTGTTCGCTGTGTTTATCGTTGATAGAGGCATCGCTTATAAATGGCCCGGAATATTTTAGAGGACTCTTTCGCCATATATTTGCCATCTCATAGTATAAAGGACTCTTTTTTCCTTCTTCAGAAAAGATACTATACCAGGTTGGTGTAGTTTCCTGTTTATTACCCCAATAAAAAACAAGGTTTCCCATGCATTTTCCTTGTTTCATTTTGAGGAGGTACTGAGTATGTCTTTTGCTTAAAGTTTGGGACTTTTGTCGATTATTTTGTTCTATGGGAGCATTCCAGGAGGTAGTTTTTTCTTCCCATGGACCATTTATTCCCCATTCAGAAATCACGTAAGGATCATCCCAGATTAATGATATAGATTTCATTCGCTCTTCCAGTTCATGTAGGTTACCAAACGTATTAAAGCTTAGAAAGTCTAATTCAGGACTATTAACCGCAATACTTGTTAGCCGGCGACGATTTCCTCCTATCACTGCCGTGCTCACCGGGTGCTTTGGATCAAGTTCATGGATTAGGGCAATGAGTTCGTTGTATTTTTCAAAGAAACCTGATCGATCTGTAATAATAGGATACATGATTTCATTTCCTAAGTTCCAATAAAGCAGTGCAGGATGGTTTTTATGCGCAGAAACAATTCCGGCAACATTATTTTTGATTTTCTGAAATTTTTCCGGCGCAGTATAAAATTCTGGATAGATCGCTTTTGGAATTGGGATGTCGGCGATTACGGCTATATCAAGTTTTTCAGCTTCCTCCAGTATATCGGGTAAATCTTCTGGTTGGTAAACTCTTATAGTATTCCCGCCGGCATTTTTAAGTTCTTTCAAATAAGCATTTCCCGCAGCCCCCTGAATAAAAAATGGCTCTCCATTTCGAATTAGCCTATAGCCCGTTTCAGTTCTCTTAATAAAAACTGAATCCTGTACCTCTAAACCGGGTATTGCAGTATTACAGGAGGAAAGGACAGCGAGTAGAGAACTCGCAACCACTATGAATTTAATTATTTTCAGAAGCGACTAAATTGATCTTATAAATTAGGGGATTTGCGAAGATAGAAAAGATAGAACAAAGCCTGTAAAATTTTTCTGCATAATTTTATAACTGTTATGGCTATAGAATGGAAATTGTTTTTTTGCTTTTTATAGCATTTTTTAGCTCTCCCATACCCCCTAATTATTTTTGATTAGAGTTAGCATCCCGGTAATTATCATTTAATTAATTGTAACAAAATGAGATTTGCCAAGTCCTTTTGAGTGAATAATCATTTAAACCTAACTATGTTACGCCAAATTTTATTTTGTATTCTATTCTTTATAATTGCTATTTCAGGTTATGCGCAAAAGCAGGACACTTATACTTTAAATTTTAATTTAGACCAGCCCGATGTGATTTTTGTAGAGGCTAAATTACATCTTGAGGATTCCTTATTATACATGACCGAGTACGGTCCGATGCCCGAAAAGTTTCCACAATATATTGAAAAGCTGAAAATATCAGATGAAGATGGACATCTTTTGAGCTACAGATTTAAAGATTCTTTAGCCTGGATTATAGAAGGAGTGGAAAGAGGAGAAGAAGTAACATTGAATTATGAAATGCATTTAGATCATGAGCTCGAGCAATGGCCCGGAGGAACCGATGGAGTAGCCTACAAAAGAGATTATGGTGTAATGACTTCCGGGAGAGCACTTTTCATTATGAATGGAGCCAGTAAAGAAGATATTCAGGTCAAGACAGAGCTTCCAGTGAACTATAGAATAAGTACGCCCTGGAAATATTCTTCAAACCCAGACAGAGTCTTCAGTGTTCCGGATCTTGAAAATTTACAGGAGTCTTTTTTATTTATTGGAAGGCAGGAAGAATTTGAGATTGAAAGAGACTCTTTTAAATTGATTTTTGTTATAGGAGGAAAAAAATTGAACAGCGAAAAGGAAAGATTGGTTTCTGTTGCAAATAAACTTCTGGATTATTATATAGAATTGATGGGTGGGATACCGGTATCTTCAGAAGGAAATCCTCTGGACCGATCTATGGTGATTATTACCGAAAACGATAATACCGATGGGGAGGTGATTGGCAATCATATTAGTATGTTTATGAATCCGGATGCCGAAATGCAATCCCAGATAATAGGCTGGTTTATTTTCGCTCATGAATTCTTTCATCTATGGAACGGGAAAACAATAAAATTCAAGGACACACGGTCAGATTGGTTTAAAGAGGGGGTGTCGAATTATTATACCTTAAAGGGACTAACTCAGACTGATTTTATTAACGAAGAAGCATTTAAAGGAGTTTTAAATGAACTCTTCTATAATCGTTATATTAATGATCCTGGACTAGGACAGGAAACTCCGGTTAATTCTGCAGATAGTTTTTCGAAAGATCAGCATTGGGGTTTAATTTATGGCGGAGGACTTTTTGCTGGAATTTCGGCTGATCTTGAGATTAGACAGGAAACCTTTAACAAGAAAAGTCTGGATGATCTAATGAGATTACTTTATGAAGAGTATGGAGGGAAAGATAAATATGTGGATAATTCTTATCTTATAAGGATGATCAGCCAACTAGGGTTTGAGGACTTTCCAGAGTTTTTTGTTAATTATCTCGAAGGTACGAAGACGATTTCCCTCCAGCCTCATTTAATACATGCAGGCATAGAAGTAGAGCAAAATGATAGTGAGCTAATTTTAAGATTCTTAGAAGATAGAACCGTTTTACAGCAAAATATTTGGGAAGGTGTGCTGGGAAAAATAAAACCTATTAAGAATTGAATATTTAAAATAGCTTTTTAGGGATTTCTATTTTTAAAATTTTTAAAGCAAATAAAATACTCATAGTAAGCGTTAAAAAAGCAAATGGGAGAGAAGTTATAATCAGTAATTTCTGAACTGCAGAAAGTACGTCACTATCAGGTTTTACTTCGCCTAATACTATAATTGCCTCGCAGAAAATGAAAATTAGGATTGCCCAAAGCAATCTGTAGATCTTTCTAGGTTCTTGTTTTCCTTTGTCGGTAAACATACTGAGAACAAAGATGGCTGAGTCGACAGAAGTGACAAGAAAGCTAATAAGTAAGAGGATTACGATTATGCTTGTGAGGAAACCGAATGGATAATTTTCAAAGAATACAAAGAGGGAGGTGAACACATTAGCGAATTCTCCATTATAATTATTTTGATCTCCTATTAGCGCGAATGCAGAGGTCCCGAAAACGCTGAACCAGAAAAAGCTCCCCAGGGAAGGGATGAGAAGTACGCCGAATATTAATTCCCTTAGCGTCCTGCCTTTTGAAATACGCGCGATAAAAATTCCGGTGAATGGTGCCCAGGCCAGCCAAAAGGCCCAGTAGTAATAGGTCCAGTGGGTTAAAAATTCCGTTCCAGGGTCATATTTACCTAATGCCAAACTTAAAGGAATAAAATCGGTAACATATTGATAAAGTGACCTGAAAAAGTTTTCAAAAATGCTTGAAATGTTTCCGGTAAAAAGAACAAAAAGCATTAATGCTATAGCTACGATAATATTCCAGTTGGAGATTTTCTTTATTCCTTTCTGCACTCCAGCCCAGGCTGAAAGAAAAGCTGTAAGGCAAACAATAAAAACAAGAAAAAGGTTAATTATCAAAGATCCGGGTTCCTGGCCAAATAAATGACTTAATCCTCCTTCTACTTGAGTAGTTCCCAATCCAATGGCGGCAACGAGGCCTATAACCGTTGTAAAAATTGTTAAAAGGTCAATCCCGGCTATCAGTGACTTATTATTGCCAAATAGGGGCAAACCTGTGCCGAGACGGATATTTTTTTTATCAACGAAAATCGAATATCCAATTATCACTGCGAAAATCCCGTAGAATGCCCAGGCCGTAAATCCCCATTGATAAAAAGTATATTCAAGCGAAATGATCTCTCTAGAGTTGCCGGTTTCTATTGGAGGATTTATATACATAAAAACGGGTTCCTGGACAGCCCTTAACAATATTCCGGCTCCCATACCGGCACTATAGAGCATTGCGATCCATGAGATGCGGTCAAATTCCGGCGGAGAAGTTCCCAATCTTATTCTGCCAAATTTGCTGAACGCAAAAATTAGCAGGAATATGACACAAAATAAACCAAGTGCTAAATAGAAAAAACCGAAATAGGATCTTATCAGTAAAGAGAACTCTCCAATGAAATTGTAAAATTGGTTGGTGAAAAGGTATATGATTACCGAACTTCCTATTAGTAACGCAGAGGAAACAATTAAAATCCGGTTTTTAAAAATGACAGAAAGGTCTGACTTCAATTACAACTGCTTTCCTTAAAACTAATTCTTTTTGTGGGTTCCTGCAATTTTGTTGATCATGCCTTCGAAAATAAAATAGTGAAAAGGATACATTGCATACCAGTAGATACGGCCCCATAGTCCTTTAGGCCTGAAAGTGGCATTTTGATGCAAAACGTTATCCTCATCAATTTTAAACTCCAGCCAGGCTTCTCCGGGTACTTTCATTTCAGCAAACAAAAGCAGCCTTCGTTCTTCCTTATCTGCCATCAAAACTCTCCAGAAATCCAGTGAATCTCCTGCATTTATCTTCGACGGATGTGTTCTTCCTCTCCTCAGTCCAACTCCACCGGCAAGTTTATCCAGATATCCTCGCACTTTCCAAAGCCAGTTCCCGTAATACCAGCCCGTTAGTCCGCCTATAGACCAAACCCGTTCCAGCACTTCTTCAGGATCTTCAACCTTCACCGACTTTTCATCCTTTAAACATCCGTATTTTGGTATTTGAATGTATTTATTAAGTTCTTTTCTGAATCTTCCACTACTTAAAGAATCCTTCCAACTGGATACAACTTCATTTTGTTCGATCTTATAAAAAGCCATCCGTATTGCCTCTTTATATTTAATAGGCTTGACATCCAGTAAATCCTGTAATCTGGTATCCTTCGTAATAACTTCAATAGACATGCTGTCCACGAGATTTTGAGCAAGTCGGTAGGAAGTTGAGGTTACAAAATAAAGCCAGTAGGAGCTTAGTTTCGGGGACATTACAGGCACACCTATAATCCAGATCTTTAAATTTCTCACCTCCGCATACTTTTTCATCATCTCTTTATAAGTAAGTATGTCTGGCCCGCCTACATCAAAAGATTCATTATAGCATTCCTTGCGACCTATCACCCCGGTAAGATATTGGATAATATTCCTCACTGCTATAGGCTGGCATCGTGTATTTACCCACTTTGGAGTGATCATTACGGGAAGTTTTTCACATAGGTCCCTTATAATCTCAAAAGAGGAACTACCGGATCCTACGATTATCGCTGCTCTTAAAACCGTTAAATTAAATTTTCCGGTATAAAGGATTTCTTCAACTTGTTTTCGTGATTTAAGATGCTTGGAGAGCTTTTCTTCGTTAATGATGCCACTAAGGTAAATAACTTGATCTACTGAGGTCTGGGCCATCATATGGTTGAAATTATTTGCTGCAGTTGCCTCTTTTTCATCGAAGTCCTTTGTTGAGGCTGTCATGGAATGGATCAGATAATAAGCAACATCAATATCTTTTATGGCTTCTGGCGCATCCTTGTCCTCAAGAAAATCCAGTTCCACAACTTCAACCTGTTTCTTTAATTCCTTGATCGAGGTAAATCTGATTTTACTTCGCACAGCGCATACAACTTCGTGACCCTGCTCCAATAATTTTGGCAGTAATCGCATTCCTATATATCCGTTGGCTCCTGTTACTAATATGCGCATTGCGTGTGTTTACGGTTTAAATTAAAAATTTAATTATTACATTCACCGAGGATTAATAAAACTTTACCAAATGAATAATGTCCTGAAAGTCGTACTTCTTATCATAGGTGTTGGACTCGTTGGTTACGGAGTTTATACCCTGGTTAGTCCTGAATTCTCTATCGATGCAGGTCCATTGCAAATACAGGCGCAAGGAGATAATACCCAATCTTACGCCATGATAGCATTTGGAATTCTTGCCCTGGCCGGTGGTTTGGCTTTCCGTAATAAATAAAGCTATACAAGAAGATAGCTTTGCTATAGATCCCCAATCTGCGTGGGAGCATTATCAGATTTATAGTCTATTATTTTTTTGAAAAACTTATGTATTCCTGGTTTATCTGCCTTCACTTTTATAAAGTGATGATCCTTATATATACTGTATTCTTCAGCTTTTCCCTTGTAAATATTTAATTTGAAATAAGGGATTACTAGCGCATAGGTTTCCAGGAGAGATCTGAACATTACGATTATTCCTTTATTTCTCATTTCTACATTACAAACGTTGGCGTTGTTGTCCAGTATAAGGAGATTATGAATATCTATACTTGTGGAAGTGATTTGTAATTTTGGTGAGCCGGTTCCCCGTAATTTCACTCTTTCATATAAAGTAAAAGGTTTTCCGACTTCCCGGGTGATCTTTTCCGAGATGTTCGGACGGTTGTAGGAAATATTTAATAGCATTTCTTTTTTCCTAAATATAAGGATTTGAAGACAAAGCCTGGCCTCTGAAACTTCATTTCTTTTTATCTTTGCGCACTTATTAATTGGGAATAGGCTAAAAAAAGCAAGGAAAAAATGAATATTGAACAAGTTCTGGCAATTAAAGTTAAGGAAGCTGTCAAGAAGCATTACGATGTTGAACCTGAAACGATCGAGTTTCAGCCAACACGCAAGGATTTCGAGGGTGATATTACCCTGGTTGTTTTTCCAATGCTGAAGCAATTAAAAACAAATCCAGCCCAGTTAGCAGAGAATATTGGGAATTACCTGAAGGAAGAGGTGGAAGAGGTTGCCGATTTCAATGTGATAAAAGGGTTTTTGAACATTGTGATCAGTGATTTGTATTATATCAATTTCTTTAATAAGGTAAAAGATAGGGAAGACTTTGGGATACTGCTTCCTAAGAGCGATGCCAGCGGAATAATGGTCGAATATTCTTCGCCTAATACCAACAAGCCACTACATTTGGGGCATATCAGGAATAATTTGCTTGGTTACTCGGTTGCTGAAATATTAAAGGCTGCCGGAAATGAAGTATATAAGGTTCAGGTGATCAACGATCGTGGTATACATATTTGTAAATCCATGGTTGCCTGGCAAAAATTCGGTAATGGTGAAACTCCTGAATCTACCGGACTGAAAGGGGATAAGCTGGTTGGTAATTATTATGTAAAATTCGATCAGGAATATAAAAAGGAGATAGCCCAGTTAAAAGAAGAAGGTAAATCTGAAGATGAAGCTAAGGCAGAGGCACCGATTTTTGTGGAAGCTCAGGAAATGCTTAGAAAATGGGAAGCAAACGATCCGGAGGTAGTTAAGCTTTGGGAGACCATGAACCAATGGGTTTACGATGGTTTTGAACAGACCTACGATGCTCTGGGAGTCGATTTCGATAAGAACTATTATGAAAGTGAAACTTATCTTTTAGGGAAAGATAATGTTCAAAAAGGTCTTGAAGACGGAGTTTTCTATAAAAAAGCAGATGGCAGTGTTTGGATAGATCTTAGTGACGAGGGCCTTGATGAGAAGATAGTACTTAGAAGCGATGGTACCGCAGTTTATATGACGCAGGATATCGGAACCGCCATACAGCGTTTTGAGGATTTTGATATAAACCAGATGGTTTATACTGTTGGTAATGAGCAGGAATATCATTTTAAAGTGCTTTTCCTTATCCTAAAAAAATTAGGCTATGAGTGGGCAGATTCCCTTTATCATTTAAGTTATGGAATGGTAGATCTTCCTAGCGGTAAAATGAAGAGCCGTGAAGGGACTGTGGTTGATGCTGATGACCTTATTAAAGAAATGTCACAAACTGCCAAGGAGATCTCTGAAGAACTTGGTAAGCTTGATGGATACACAGATTCTGAAAAGGAAGAGTTATACAGGATCATAGGCTTAGGTGCTCTAAAATATTATATACTTAAAGTAGACCCGAGAAAAAGGATACTTTTTAACCCTGAAGAGTCTGTTGATTTTCAGGGAAATACCGGTCCTTTTATTCAATATACCTACGCCAGGATACAGTCGATTTTAAGAAAAGCAGAATTTGAAACTTCTAGTGAACTGGCTAGAAATTTTGAATTCCATGAAAAGGAGAAGGAATTAATAAAGCAGGTGCAATTATTCCCTGAGACGGTAGGCTTAGCTGCTGAAAATCATTCCCCTGCCCTAATAGCAAATTACACCTACGAGTTGGTAAAATCATTTAACTCTTTTTATCAGAATGTGCCAATCCTTAGTATCGAGGAGGAGGACGCTAAGGTTTTTCGAGTTCAACTATCTCGACTGGTGGCAAATGTTATAAAATCAGGTTTTAAACTATTGGGAATAGAAGTTCCTGAAAGAATGTAATTAGAAGAAATACTATTTAAACTTTGAACCGGAAACTTTTAGCTTCAGGCTCAAATCATTAAATTTGCAATTCGCTGCCTGGCAGCGATGGATTAAAAAATCACAGGAAGATTATGTTTGATAATTTAAGCGATAAGTTAGATAATGCCTTACATGTCCTCAAAGGTCATGGACAGATCACTGAAGTAAACGTTGCCGAAACGCTCAA
>CAYWAB010000029.1:0-21234 GCA_964456105.1 uncultured Christiangramia sp.
GGGATAGTAAAGAAAGAACCACCGGAAGCGCCTCTTTCAACAGGAACTACGGCAAGGCCGTTCTTAACGTTACTTCTTATTCTTTTATAAGCAGAGACAAGTCTTTCTTCAATGTTCTTTTCATACTCCTTAGACTTATCGATAAGGGCTTGCTCTTCTTTCTCTGTTTCTTTCAGGATCTCATCAAGTTCACCTTTCTTATGTTTCAGGTGTGCTTCTCTTTCAGAAAGCTTTTCTTTAGTTTGATCGATAACTTCTTTCTTCTGTTCGATCTTGGCTTTATATTCTTTTATATGCTTTTCAGAAAGTTCGATTTCAAGTTCCTGAAATTCGATCTCCTTGCTTAGAGCATTGAATTCTCTGTTATTACGAACATTCTTCTGCTGCTCAGAATATTTTTTAATTGTAGATTTCGACTCTTCAATCTGGTTCTTTTTATTCTTGATGTCATTTTCAATGACTTCGATATCTGCATCCAGTTTCTCCAAGCGTCTTTGTAAACCTGCTACTTCATCTTCAAGGTCTTCAACTTCAAGGGGAAGTTCTCCACGTACGTTTCTGATTTCATCAATTCTTGAATCTACCAACTGAAGGTCGTACAGGGATCTTAACTTCTCTTCTACAGTAACATCGTTTTTTTTCGCCATATTATAAATAGTTGATGGGATTGGTATTTGTATCTGCTAAAATAAGTGCAAAACTACTAATTTTTTTACTAAGAAAAGAATATAGTAGATTTTTTGTAAACTGTTCACTTTCATAGTGTCCAATATCTGCTAATATCAGTTTTTCCTCGGCTTTGTAGAAATCATGGTATTTAAAATCTGCTGAAATAAAAATATCTGCATCGTTTCTTTTCGCATTTTCGATCGCAAAAGCTCCACTTCCTCCCAATACAGCTACTTTTTTTATTGGTTTGCTTAAAAATTTACTATGCCTTATGCAGCCACAATTAAATGTTTTCTTCACCGCATCCAAAAATTCTTTTTCATCTGCAGGTTCTTCAAGTTCACCAATCATTCCCATACCCAGGTGCTGATTTTCGTTTTCCAGGGAGTATATTTCGTAGGCGACCTCTTCATATGGATGAGAACTAAATAAGGCTTTCAATATATTTTGATGTAAATGCGATTGGAAAGTGATCCCAATCTGCACCTCCTCTTCAAAATGAACTTCACCCCTACGGCCAATTACCGGGTTGGACTCTTCATTTCCTTTAAAACTTCCCTTTCCGGAAATATTAAAGCTGCAGTTATCATAATTGCCTATGCTTCCACCTCCTGCTTCAAATAATGCTTTACGAACTTTTTCGGTATCAGAGGAAGGAACAAAAGTGACGAGCTTTTTTATAGTATCGGTTCTTGGGATAAGTATCTTTCTGTTTATTAAACCTAATTTAGCGGCTATGGCGTCATTTACTCCTTTATACTGGTTGTCCAAAGCTGTGTGAATGGCATATATGGCTATATCGTGCTTTATTGCTTTCAGGATGACTCTTTCTACGTAATTCTTTCCCGTGATCTTTTTAAGACCCGAAAAAATTATTGGATGAAAACTAATAATCAGGTTGCAATTTTTAGCGATGGCTTCATCAACTGTAGACTCCAGGGTATCGAGAGTAATTAATGCAGCTTTCACTTCTTTTGATTTATCGCCAATAAGAAGTCCCACATTATCAAAATCTTCTGCATATTTGGTGGGAGCAAAATCCTCAATAAGATCGATGACGTCCTGTATGATCATAATTTAATATTTTAGCTCTGTATAAAAATGAATTTTATCAGAGTCAATTTTTATCATTTTTTAAACGATTCCATTCAAATATAAATATTATAAACAGCCTTCCATGCTGAAATTCCGAAAATTACTTTATCCTTTTTCTGTATTGTACGACGGTGTCACGGCTATGAGAAATTTGCTGTATGATAAAGGAATTTTGAGATCTGATAATTATGATATTCCTGTAATTGCTGTCGGGAATTTAAATACTGGAGGCACAGGTAAATCTCCTATGATCGAATATTTACTCCGTCTTTTGTTGAGAGATTATAAGGTCGCCACTCTAAGCCGTGGTTATAAACGCGAAAGCTCTGGTTTTATATTGTTAAGAGAAGATGATGAGGCCCAAAAGGTAGGAGATGAGCCCTTACAATTTAAGAGAAAGTTTCCTAAGGCAGCAGTCGCTGTAGATGCTAATAGAAGGGCAGGGATCATTCAGCTTTTAAAAGAAGACCCAGATGTTATATTATTGGACGATGCCTTTCAACATCGTAAGGTCGTTGCAGGCTTTTATATCCTCTTGACTGCTTACGGTGATTTGTACGCCAACGATCTTCTTCTCCCTGCGGGAAATTTAAGAGAATCCTTTTCGGGAGCTAAAAGAGCCGATGCAATAATTGTCACAAAGTGTCCGGAAAACTTAAGTGATTCTGAAATGGATAGAATCAAAGATGAATTAAATCCTTCTAATCATCAGCAGGTCTATTTCACCGGTATAAAATACTCCGGGACTATAAAATCTTCTAAAGATCAGTTAGATCTCCATAAGGTGTCTTCTGAGAAATTCACATTGGTGACGGGAATTGCCAATCCGGAACCATTGTTAAGGTATTTATCAGGTCTTGGAATTAATATGGAACATCAGAAATATCCTGATCATCATAATTTTACCAAAGAGGAGATCACAGCTCTTGATAAAAAAGAAAGGATCCTTACTACTGAAAAGGATTATATGCGATTAAAGGACAGAATTACCAAAGCCGATTTATTTTATCTACCTATAGAAGTTTATTTTCTAAAAAATCCGGAGGGTTTCATAAAGACTATAACAGACTTTATAAAAACAAAATGAGGTGTAAAACACCTCATTTTTTGTTTTGGCTAATTCAAACTATATAAGTTGATATCTACTCTATATAATCTTACTTGCCAAGTTTTATCAAAGCCTGTGCCAAAAGACCTAAACTGTTGTTTCTCTGGCTGCCAGGTATTTGTTGATCTTATGAAAGAATTCTTCGGTCTTATAAGGTTTTGGGATGATATCGTTAAAACCATTCAGGTAGAACTCATCCAGATTTTCATCAAGGGTTACCGCGGTTAAAGCGATGATTGGAATATCCGGATTAAATTTGCGGATCTGTATAGTAGCTTCAATACCGCTAATACCAGGCATGTGGATATCCATGAGGATAAGATCGAACTCATTATTCTTCACCTTTTCTACTGCCGTGGTACCATTATCGGCTACATCGCAAATCACCTTATTTTTCTCAAGGATCTTTCGAGTTATCATTTGGTTGATCTTATTGTCCTCTACAACCAAAATCTTCTTGTTCTCCATAAGATCGTTGGTAAGCTTACCTTCGTCGATACCCGGAGCGGTTTTATTTTCTAGGATCTCAGACTCCGGAACTTCAAAATCAAGCTCGAAGAAGAATCTCGATCCTTTTCCAAGATCACTATCCAGTTCTATCTGACTGCCTAACAAAGTAAGCAGGTTCTTAACAATAGAAAGACCTAGGCCTGTTCCACCAAACTTCCTGTTTATCTGGGTAGAGCCCTGTGTAAAGTTCTCAAAAATGGCTTTTTGTTTCTCCTTGCTAATACCTTCTCCATTATCTTTGATCTCAAAGGCAAGTTTCAAAGACTTATCTTTTAATTTCAACATTTTTACAGAGATCCATATGTCACCATTCTCTGTGAATTTTATCGAGTTACCTATAAGATTAATTAGTATTTGAGATATTTTAAGCGGATCACCGATTAATTTCTGAGGTATTTTCTCATCAAATTCAAAATGAATTTTTGTATTCTTTTCATCTGCTGAATTCTTCAGCGCTACCATAACATCGGAAATTCTTTTTTGCAGATTGAAAGTAGAATTCACAATCTCCACTTTGTTTGCTTCTAATTTATTGAGATCCAGTATATTGTTGATCAAAGAAAGAAGGTATTCCCCTGAAAACTTCAGCGAATTCAAATGCTCTTTCTGGCTTTCAGTTGGACTTTCTTCAAGTAAGAGGTGAGTGAGACCTGTTACCGCATATAGGGGCGTTCTAAGTTCGTGGGTTATGGTGGAAAGGAACTGTGCTTTTGCCATTGAGGCCTTTTCAGCATTCTCCTTTGCCAATGTTAGCTCAGAATTCTTTTTCTGAAGCAATTCGTTAGCGCGAGCCCTAAGATTATTATTTTTATAAAGTGATAGTGTTAATAACGAAAGAATAGTGATAAGCGCAACACTAAGAATCGTGGTAAGTTTGTTTACTTTAAGTGTCCTTTCCTGTTCTGCATTCTGAAGGGTTAATTCATCAACCGTAGTTTTAAGGGCATCCATTCCTACCTTAGCATTGGTTTCCTTCGCTAATGCTTCCTTATTCATATTGAAAACAGCCTCTCTTACATTATTCATTTTCTTGAGATAAGATAAGGCTTCAGCAGTATTGTTACGGTTTTCGGCTATTTCGCTCAAAAGGCCAAAAGAATACATTCTCATGCTGGTATATTTACCCAATTCTGCCAATTCCAGAGCTCTTTTCGCTGCTTCTTCTGCTCTGGCAAAATTCCCTTTATGCATATATCCTCTTGCGAGGTAATAATGAAGTCTTGAGAGTTCGTAATTGTTTTCGCTTCCTTGCAGGTAAATCTCGGCATTATTAAGCTCTGCCATCGCTTTGTCCAGCTTATTCGGATCATTTAAAAAAATGATACCCCGATTTAAAGCGACAAGACCTAGTTGCTCCTTGTTGTCCTCATTCTCATAATAATTTTCGGCAAGGTCCAGGTAATTAAGAGCTCTTGTATTTTCTCCTTTGGAATTAAGGAGTTTCGCATAAAGAATATAAGAATAAGCAAGACCGGCCTGATCTTCGATTTCACGCTGGATGTTTATCGCCCTTTCAAGTTGCGTAACCGCTTTATCGAATTCATGCCTCACCTGGTACATTCTGGCTAGAATACTGCTGGAAAGTGCCATGTATCTTTTGTGGTCTATCCTTCTTGCCAGTTCCAGTGATTCATTAAGTTGTCGCTGGGCCTTATCGAACTCCATTTTGTTAATAGAATTCTCTGCCTCTGAAAGTAGTTGACCTATTTCCTGGGCCGATGGCTTAACTTCGTCTAACTCAGGATCCTGGAAACCTAAGACTGTAAAGCAACAGACGAATAAAAAAATGAGCTTTAAGTTCTTCATCAGGGCAAATAGCTAGTGCTTTAATTCGTTAAATATAGCTATTTATCGTTAATGTGTAAAATTAAATCGATAAGACGGTTTGAATATCCAATTTCGTTGTCGTACCAACCTATCAGTTTTACAAGCCTTCCCCCAATTACAGAGGTCATTTGAGAGTCGAAAATACAACTAAAGCTACTGTCTAAAATATCTACAGATACAATCGGGTCCGTGGTATACTGTAAAATACCCTTAAGATTTGTTTCAGACGCCTGCAAAAATAAATTGTTGACTTCCTCGATATCTGTATCCCTTTCAACGTTAAGGGTCATATCGGTTAGAGAGCCATTAGGCACAGGGACTCTAATTCCGCAACCACCAATAACCTCGCTCAGATCGGGAAAAATACTTGTTAGTGCTTTAGCAGCTCCAGTAGTTGTTGGTATGATAGACTGAGCAGCAGCTCTGCTTCTTCGAAGATCTTTATGAGGTTTATCGTGCAAACTTTGGTCTGAGGTGTAAGAATGCACAGTAGTAATATAGGCCTGTGTTACATTTAAGTGATCATGGATCACTTTCAGCATTGGTGCAGCGTTATTTGTCGTACAGGAAGCATTCGAAATGATCCTTTCCGACCCATCAAGAATATTTTCGTTCACTCCTAACACAACCATTTTAATGGTTTCATCTTGAGGCGGAACCGAAAGCAATACCTTTTTGATTCCATCTTTAAGATGTCCTTCGAGGTCTTTTTTTGTCTTGAATTTTCCTGAAGATTCTATTACGTAATCCACGTTATATTTATCCCATGGAATGTCTTCAGGATTAGCATAATTAAGTAAAGGAATGGAGCGATCGTTAACTATTATTTCCGTTGGAGAAAAATTTACATCTGCCTTAAGAGTGCGATGAATACTGTCAAATTTCAACAAATGGGACAGACTCCTTGTATCATGGATATCGTTAATAACAACTACACGAATTTGCGGATGATCTAAAAGTGTCCTGAAAAGATTTCTCCCAATCCTGCCAAAACCATTAATGGCTATATTAATAGCTGAGGCCATTCTATGATTAGTTTATGTGTTTCTGAGCTTTATAGGAAGATCTTACCAGAGCACTGCTTTCCACATGCCGGAAACCAAGATCAAGTCCAATGGCTTCGTATTTTTTGAACTGGTCTGGGGTAATGAACTGTTTTACCGGCAAATGCTTTTTACTTGGCTGGAGGTACTGTCCAATAGTAACTACATCAACTCCTGCCTCCTTTAGATCATGTAAGGTTTGAATCACTTCTTCTTCCTGTTCTCCAAGCCCTAACATTATTCCAGATTTTGTTCTGTTAATTCCGCTATCCTTAAGATATTTTAAAACTCCCAGGCTCCTTTCATATTTAGCTTGTATCCTTACTTCCCGGGTAAGCCTTCTCACAGTTTCCATGTTATGAGAGACCACTTCCGGCATTACTTCTATAATTCGGTCAATATTTCTTTCGTTGCCCTGGAAGTCAGGAATTAAAGTTTCTAAGGTAGTATCTGGATTCATTCTTCTTATGGCCTTTACAGTTTCAGCCCAGATGATGGATCCCATATCTTTAAGATCGTCCCTGTCTACACTCGTAATAACTGCATGTTTGATCTTCATGAGCTTGATAGATCGGGCCACCTTTTCAGGTTCATCCCAGTCCACTGTTTCTGGTCTTCCCGTTTTTACTCCACAGAATCCACATGATCTGGTGCAGATATTACCGAGGATCATAAATGTTGCGGTGCCTTCACTCCAGCATTCACCCATATTTGGGCAACTCCCTGAAGTACAAATAGTATGAAGGTCATATTTGTCTACAAGGCTTCGTAATTCTGTATATTTTTTACCAGTAGGAAGTTTTACTCGAAGCCATTTCGGTTTTGGCTTTCTTTCAGTTCTCGATTCCAAGGGTGCAACGTCTGTATTCATAGCAAAAATCTGAGTTTCAAAGATACAATAATAAGCTGAACTGCATAAATTAGACAGTATAGTATAAGATTCCTTACTTAGGTATTTCGTGTCTCTATTATTTCAGAAAGTAACTTTTTGGCTCTCAATAATTTAACCTTTACGTTATTCATTGGTTCATCGAGAGAGCTCGCAATTTCCTTATATGATTTTTCCTGGAAGAACCTAAGATTGATCACTTCCTGATAATGAGGCTTTAATTGCTTAATGTCGGCAAGGAGTTGTTCTAGATGTTGTTCTTTGATCAGTTTATCTTCGATAGTTGGAGTTTCGTCAGCGATTTCGTAAACCTTATTCTCGTCGTGAGTAACAGTATTTGATGCAATAGATGACTTTCTTTTACGGATCTGATCGATGTGGATATTCTTGGAAATAGCGATGAGCCAGGTCGTAAAAGAAAAATTCTCATCAAAGCTATCCAGTTTATTAAATGCTTTTGAGAAGGTCTGAATCGTAATATCCTCAGCCTCATATTCGTTTTTCGTCTTTTTTAACTGAAACCCGTAAACCTCATTCCAGTAAGTGTCCAAAAGGTAATTGAAAGCGGATTGATTCCCTTTTTTTGCTTCTCGTATCTTGTGGAGAAGATGATCTGGATTTATTTCCAATGTTTTGGTTTTGAGAAAAGGTTAGCTATAAATATAGCCATTTGGATAAAAATTAAAAATAAATCGAAAAATGGGAATAGCCAGGCTACATCATTTTCCTGTAATTTTCTTGAAGCCTTGAAATAAACAAAACCTTCAA
This sequence comes from uncultured Christiangramia sp., assembly GCA_964456105.1. Classification (GTDB taxonomy): domain Bacteria; phylum Bacteroidota; class Bacteroidia; order Flavobacteriales; family Flavobacteriaceae; genus Christiangramia. The sequence continues at coordinate 7,910 of CAYWAB010000029.1, forward strand.
CTAAAAGTTTAAAGCCCAAAACCCCCAGGACGACCTGCGGGAAAATGTTCAGGGCTAAAAGCCAAACTAAGGCTATCCAGAACAGAAGTCGGGAAAGATAAAAGCCACCGAGTAATATTTTATGTTTGCTTTTATAATGTCCTGAAACAGAAACATGTCTTCTTTTCTGATGGAACCATTCTGAGAATTTATTTTTAGGTACACTTCTCGTGATCGCGTCCTTGTGGAAACAAATTGCAGTATTCTGAGAATTAGCTGCCTCATTTACAAAAAGATCATCGTCGCCAGATCTTAATTGCAGATGACTGGCAAATCCCTTGTGTTCATAAAATAGGTTGGAAGTATATGTAAGGTTTCGTCCAACTCCCATATAAGGATTGCCCAGTCGGGCATAAGAAAAATACTGGATTGCCGTCAACAATGTTTCAAAACGAATAAGCATGTTAAGCAAAGAACCCGAATGTTTAAAGTACCCCCCATACCCAAGTATTATTGATTTCCCCGGTTGAAAATTGCCGGACATCTCTGTAATCCAGTTTTTGCTCTGTGGTGCACAGTCCGCATCTGTAAATAGGAGATATTCATTTTTCGCTTTTTTTATCCCAAGCGTAAGCGCATATTTCTTATTGGCCCAAAACGCTTCGTTGTTCTGGACGTCTACAAGTTTAATTCTGGGATCTATGTTTTGAAACTCTTCAATGATGTCCTTAGTTTCATCAACAGAAGCGTCATTAATTATAATAACCTCATAATCAGGATAATTCTGTTCAAGGATAGAGGGAAGAAAGTTTTTTAAATTTTCAGCTTCATTTTTAGCACAGATAATTACCGATACAGGCACCTTGGGATGGAGGTGATTTTGAGGTTTTGCCGTGACAAAAGAAAAGAAAGAAAAGAAGTATAAAAGATTAAATATGGAAATGAGAATAAATAATCCAAGCAGAATTGTTCCCATTCAGTTTATCTGGTCTTAGAAGATTCGGAACAATTTTCTAATTCATCTGGCATTTTTCCGCAGAAACTACAAGGTTCCCCAGATTTATTGAGATAAGGATTCTGACTTGCGCAGGTACCTGCGAACTTGCCATCCTTTTTACCCCAAATCTTTATAGCGATCCCCGCGAATGCAAGACCTAAAAGTATTATGCTAAGTATAAGTAATTTCATTCTTCTATAATTATGCTGCAAAAATAATAATAAATAAGTGCTTGAAAAAATAGGTTCGGTTATTAGTAGAATCTTTACATTATTTAACTAAAATTTAATCGAAATCTATGCCTTAAATGATTTTAAGACAATATCTTAAACCACTAATTAACAAAACTATGATTATGAAAAAGAGAATTTTTATTGCTGCTATAGCTATGATGGCAGTTGTGTTTACTTCTTGTCAAGACAAACAAAAAGAACAGGAAGAAAAAGAGAAAATGGAGCAGATGGAAGCTGAAAAACAGGCTGAAATGGATGCCCAAAAAGAGCAGATGGAAATGGAATCCAACAGTATCGCTGCTAAAGCAACGGAAACCGACACCTTAAGTACTCTTGTAAGCGCACTTAAATCTGCTGATATGGCATCCTTACTTACAGTAAGTGAAGGGCCGTATACTGTATTTGCCCCTCATAATGCGGCATTTGCAGAACTCGAAGAAGGTACCCTTGAATCTTTAATGAGACCTGAAAATCAAAGTCAGCTTGGAGAGATCTTGAAATACCATGTAGTAGAAGATGAAGTGACCTCTGAAGAACTTGTTCAATTAATTCAGGACAATAATGGGGAATTCGTTATAAATACTATGGCCGGGGCCGATCTAGTGGCTACTATCCAGGATGGTAATGTGATCTTGACCGATGAAGCTGGAAACCAGGTTACTGTCGTGCAGGCAGATGTGGATGCTTCTAATGGAGTAGTTCACATTATTGATGGAGTGGTAATGAGAGATGCTTCTTAAAATTAAATCAATTTGAAAGATCAAAAAAGGACTTGCAATTGCAAGTCCTTTTTTTTATATGATATTCACTTCAGGTTCCAGATCTATATCGAATTTTTCCTGTATGATATTTTGAATTTTACTGGCGAGATCCAGAATCTCTCTTCCACTGGCATTTCCGTAGTTCACGAGCACAAGAGCCTGATCTTTATGAACTCCGGCGTCGCCTTCCCGAAAACCTTTCAATCCTGCTTTATCTATTAACCAGCCTGCGGGCACTTTAACCTCTTCTTCTGAAATATGGTAAGAGGGTATTTCAGGATATTCCTTTTGAAGTTCCAGGAACTTTTTTTTGGAAATTATAGGATTTTTAAAAAAGCTGCCACTATTGCCTAAAACTTTTGGATCAGGCAGTTTAGACTGTCTTATCCGGATAACGGCATCCGAAATATCTTTAATGCCTGGATCTTTTATGTTTTCTTTCTCCAGTTCAGTTTTAATAGCACCGTAATCCATATTCAATAAGTGATTTCTTTTGGTAAGCCGGAAAATCACGGAAAGAATTATGTACTGATCTTTTAATTCATTTTTGAATACAGAATTCCTGTAATCGAATTCACAGTCTGATAAAGAAAACACCCTTTCTTCCAGGCTCTGAATGTTCATTGCGTGGCAGCTTTCAAAAGTGTCTTTCAGTTCTACACCGTAAGCTCCAATATTTTGGATAGGTGCTGTTCCTACATTACCCGGGATTAAAGAAAGATTTTCCAACCCGCCATAACCTTGAGCCATGGTCCATAAAACGAAATCATGCCAGTTTTCTCCAGCCGCAGCTTCGATATACACCTCGTTGTCTGTTTCGGAGATGATCTTCTTTCCTTTTAGTCCTATATGGATCACTGTTTTTGAAATATCTGAGGTTAGCAGCATATTGCTTCCTCCACCCAGAATAAACAGATCTTCTGCATAAGAGCGTCTTAATACATTTTTTAATTCTTCCCTGCTTTTTACAGAAATAAACTGCCGTGCCTTGACGTCTATACCAAAGCTGTTGTATTTCTTCAGAGAAAAATTCTTCTGAATATGCATTAATTCTGAAGCTTATATTGCGTGAGGGCTTTTTCTAATATTTCGATAGATCTTTCTAGGTCCTCTTTTTTCAGTACATAAGCTATTCTTACCTGGTTCATCCCTGTATTTGGAGTGGAATAGAAACCAGCTGCAGGAGCTACCATGATAGTTTCATTATCATCTTCAAAGCTTTCCAGAAGCCATTTTGCGAAATCATCGGCATCATCGATAGGTAATTCGGCGATACAATAAAAGGCACCCTTAGGTTTTGCAACTTTAACGCCTTGTATTTTTTCCAGTCCTTCTACCAAAAGATTTCTTCTATAGGTATATTGCTCTATTACTTCATCAAAATATTCCTGCGGAGTATCCAATGCAGCTTCACTGGCAATCTGTGCGAATGTTGGAGGACTAAGCCTTGCCTGTGCAAATTTCATGGCGGTAGCAATAACTTCTTTATTCTTGGAAACGAGGCAGCCAATTCTTGCTCCACACATGCTGTATCTTTTAGAAACGGAATCTACCATAATGGCATGCTCGGTAAGCTCTGGCAAGCTCATAATGGAATGATGCTGCACTCCATCATAGGCAAACTCTCTGTAAACTTCATCAGAGACTATGAATAGATCATGCTTTAATGCCAGATCTGCAAGTTGCTTTATTTCATCTTTTGTATATAAGTACCCGGTAGGATTTCCCGGATTACAAATTAAAATTGCCTTGGTTTTGTCCGTGATCAGTTTCTCGAATTCAGAAATTGGAGGCAGGGCAAAACCAGTTTCTATAGTTGATTGTATAGGTTTGATAGTCACTCCAGAAGCCGTAGCAAAACCATTGTAGTTTGCATAGAAAGGTTCAGGAATTATTACTTCATCTCCTGGATCGGTAATACTTCCCATGGCAAATAAAAGTGCTTCAGAACCTCCAGTGGAGATAATAATATCATCTTTTTTGACTGGTATAGCTGAATTCTGGTAATATTTAGAGAGTTTTTCTCTATAACTTTCGAATCCGGCGGAATGACTGTATGAAAGTACTTCGATATCATGAGTTTTAACCGCATCAAGGGCCACTTGTGGTGTTTTGATGTCCGGCTGGCCAATATTTAACTGATATATTTTTTTACCTTTTTTTGCCGCTGCTTCAGCAAAAGGCACTAATTTTCTTATAGGAGACTCGGGCATTTCCTGCCCTTTATTAGAAATTTTAGGCATAGATTTTTATTTGGATTGCAAAATTGCAAAAATATCGCTTTAATCAATAATTTACAGCAAGTAATTCTACCTGATTTTTTTGTAAATTAAGGTATTATGAAGTGCGTTGGTAAAATGTTGTTCATTTTATTAACCTTTTCAGGTTTTTTAATCAATATCCCTCTTTACTCCCAAAATGATTTCAGTATTGAAAACGACAAAGGTGAATACAAGCAAAAATTTGAATTGGTTAATGATCTTGTTATAATTCCCGTTGAGGTCAATGGTCGGGAATTGGCTTTTTTATTAGATACAGGCGTTAATACTACCATTCTTTTCAGCTTTTCTTCAGTAGACACAAGTACGGTTAATAATCCAACAATTATTTATTTAAAAGGGATAGGCTCAGGAAAGCCTATTCGGGGCTTTATTTCTGAAAATAACACCTTGAAAATTGGTGATATCGAGAGCAGAAATCATAGCCTTTACATAATCGAAGGAGGGGTCTTAAGTATATCTAACCGGCTCGGGATTCCTATTAACGGGATTCTAGGCTACGATTTCTTTGAGGATTTTGTAGTGGAATTCAATTATAGGAGACAATTAATGAGAGTCTACGAAAAAGAAAAATATGAATATAAAAGGTGCAGGCGTTGCATTGAGGTGCCTTTGATATTTTATAAAAATAAACCTTATGTAAGGGCTGAAGTTTCAATCAGTGGAAAGGAAAAAATTCCTGTAGATCTTTTGGTTGACAGTGGTTCAGGGGATGCGGTTTGGTTATTCCAGTCGGCAGAAGACAATATTTATGTTCCGGAAGAATCCTTTGAAGATTTTCTTGGATTTGGAATTGGAGGCAGCGTCTATGGTCAACGAAGCCGGATCGATCAATTATCCATTGGTAAATATGATCTTGAGGAAGTTACTGCAAGTTTCCCGGACACCTCATACCTTGCAAATACCAATACCTTCGAAGAGCGTAATGGCAGTTTAGGTGCTCAGGTTATAAAAAGATTTCATTCGATCTTTGATTATCCAGACAAAAAATTGACAATAAAACCTAATGCAGAATTTAAGGATCCTTTTGAATATAATATGAGCGGGGTGATCGTGGAGCATAATGGCTATAACGTGGTTAAAAATGATGCGGTGCCAGATCCGGTTTTCCAGATCAAGGAAAACGATAATAATAGTACCAAGGTTTATTCCAGTACCAGGCAGGTTTTTTATACCCTTGAGCGAAGTTATATCATAGCTGAAATAAGGCCGGGTTCTCCAGCGCAAAGGGCGGGGCTAAAAACAGGTGATGAATTGGTAGAACTGAATGGGCGCCCCGTTTATAAGTATAACCTTCAGAAGATAAATGAGATTTTTTCTTCAAAGGAAGGTAAGAGGATAAGGATAGAGGTGCTAAGAGACGGAAAGTTCATTGAGGTTGCCTTCAGACTTGAAAGGATATTATAAAAAAAAGCCTTCCAAACGGAAGGCCTTTTCGAAATCTAATGATAATTTTTAAGATTGTTCAATAACGGTTCCTCTTATTTTTAGTGCCTTTACCGGCTCCTCTGCGTTAGAATAAACTGTTACTGTTTTTCTTATCGGTCCGACAATATTAGTATTGTATTTCACTTCAATCTGACCTGTTTTTCCGGGCATAATTGGTTCTTCAGGTTTTTTAGGAATGGTGCATCCGCAGGTCGACCGAACATTTTCTATCACGAGAGGTACATCTCCTGTATTGGTAAATTCAAATACACGAACTCCGTCACTGCCTTTCTTTATTTCGCCATAATCGATCGTTTCCGATTTAAATTCCATTTTTGCGGTATTCTGCGCTTCAGCATTTACTATACCGGCAAGAACGAAAATTGCGATTGCAACTAGTTTTTTCATATTAAATTCTTTTAAGAGGAAAAGTAAATATAAGCTGAATTGCTTCAAAACTCAAAATTTTAATCAATTCTCCAGCTTTTTTTATCCTCCATTAATAATTACTTTTGCCAATATTTCAAAAATCAGACCAAGAAATGGCAATCGCATCACAATATAATGCAAAGGCAGTAGAGGATAAATGGTATAGATACTGGACAGAGAACAGGTATTTCCATTCAGAGATCAATGATAAAGAGCCATATACGATAGTAATTCCTCCTCCTAATGTGACAGGAGTCCTTCATATGGGGCATATGCTAAACAATACCATTCAGGATGTCTTGGTAAGAAGAGCTCGTTTAAAAGGCTTTAATGCATGCTGGGTACCAGGAACAGATCATGCCTCTATTGCTACCGAGGCTAAAGTTGTTTTCAAGCTAAAAGCTGAAGGTATTGAAAAAAGCGAAATTACCCGTGATGAATTTCTACAACATGCATGGGACTGGACACATAAACACGGAGGTATTATTCTTCAACAGCTTAAAAAGCTTGGTGCATCTTGCGATTGGGATCGCACTAAGTTCACCATGGATGAGGATATGTCCAAATCGGTGATCAAGGTTTTTGTGGACCTTTATGAAAAAGGACTGGTTTATCGGGGATATAGGATGGTAAACTGGGATCCTCAGGCTAAAACTACTCTTTCAGACGAAGAAGTCAACTATGAAGAGAGAAATGGTAGACTGTATTATTTAAATTATAAGATCGCTGACGAGGAAGGTTATTTGACCATTGCTACCACAAGGCCGGAAACTATACTTGGAGATACTGCGATCTGCATCAATCCCAATGATGAAAGATTTAGTCATTTAAAGGGTAAAAAAGCTATCGTTCCTATTTGTAATCGTACTATCCCGATTATAGAAGACGAATATGTAGATATGGAATTTGGGACGGGCTGTCTTAAAGTAACGCCTGCTCATGATGAGAATGATAAGAATCTTGGAGATAAGCACGGGCTTGAGGTGATCGATATCTTTAATGATGATGCCACATTGAATCAGTACGGTTTACATTATGAGGGCAAGGACCGCTTTGTGGTTAGGGCAGAGATCGTAGAAGAACTTGAATTATCCGGATTCCTGGCTAAGGTGGAGGATCATGTGAACAAGGTAGGGACCAGTGAGCGCACCGGAGCGGTTATAGAGCCCAAACTTAGCGACCAGTGGTTCCTTAAAATGAAGGAAATGGCTCAGCCGGCTCTCGATGCGGTAATTGGGGATGATATAAATCTGGTTCCTGATAAATTCCTGAATACCTATCGTCACTGGATGGAAAATGTAAGGGACTGGAATATTTCGCGCCAGTTATGGTGGGGTCATCAGATACCAGCTTACTATTATGGACCAGGGAAAAATGATTTTGTCGTTGCTGAAACAGAAGATCAGGCTTTGGAAAAAGCAAGAAAGGCCACAGGCGATCCAAACTTGGCTATGAAAGATCTAAACCAGGATAAAGATGTTCTGGATACATGGTTCTCTTCCTGGCTATGGCCAATGAGTGTTTTTAATGGTATCCTTGAGCCAGAGAATGACGAAATTAATTACTACTATCCAACCAATGACCTGGTAACAGCACCAGAGATCCTATTCTTCTGGGTAGCACGAATGATAATGGCAGGGTATGAGTACAGAGGAGAGAAACCCTTCAGGAATGTTTACCTAACCGGTATTGTTAGGGATAAACAGCGGCGAAAGATGTCTAAATCCCTTGGAAATTCTCCCGATCCTTTAGGTTTGATAGATCAGTACGGAGCAGATGGCGTTAGGGTTGGAATGCTTTTAAGTTCTCCCGCAGGTAATGATCTTATGTTCGACGAAGACCTTTGTAAGCAGGGTAGTGCTTTCTCTAATAAGATATGGAATGCATTCCGATTAGTAAAAGGTTGGGAGATTTCAAATAAAATTGAACAGCCAGAAACAGCTAGAATGGCTATTGAATGGTATAAGTCAAGGTTCCAGAAGACTTTGCACGAGATCGAAGATCATTATTCTAAATATAGGATTAGTGATGCTTTAATGGCTACCTACAAACTGGTTTGGGATGATTACTGTAGCTGGTTCCTTGAAATGGTAAAGCCTGGATATGGTGATCCAATCGATGCTAAGACCTTTAAGTCTGTTATAGAAATATTAGAAGATAACTTAAAGATATTGCATCCTTTCATGCCTTTCGTGACTGAAGAGATATGGCAGGTTATTACCAAGCGTACTCCGGAAGAAGCTCTTATCATAGCACAGTGGCCTGAAATAAAAGAATTTGATGAGACTATCATAAAGGAATTTGCACACGCCGCTGAGGTAATCACTGGAATAAGAAAAATAAGAAAGGATAAAAACATCGCGTTTAAGAATGAGATCGCACTCAGCATACTTAATAATGAAAATTCTTCTGATACCTTTGATAGTGTGATTTCTAAAATGGGTAATATTTCTAAACTTAATTATGTGGATGGATCTGTTGAGGGAGCCATTTCCTTTAGGGTGAAGTCCAATGAATATTTTATTCCTTTAGGTGGGGCGATAGATGTTGAGGCTGAAAAGAAAAAGATCCGGGAGGAACTCGAATATACCAGGGGTTTCCTTAAGTCTGTAGAGAAGAAACTTTCTAATGAAAGGTTTGTGAATAATGCACCTGAAAAAGTGGTGGCCATAGAAAAAACCAAGAAAGCTGATGCTGAAGCTAAAATAGAAGCTTTGGAAGCAAGTCTGAAAAGCCTGGGCTAGTTCTCATAAATTAATTAAATAAAAGAGGGTGCTGATCAGCACCCTCTTTTATTCTTTTTATTTTTTATTCAGGAATTTGGCCTATATGATTTTCTACGAGCTCTATATACCTGCGCTGAGCTTCGGCTTTGCTCAGATCTTTTACCTGTACCAGAGCATTTATCTTAAAAGCGCTTCTAAGGTCACCAGTTTGTGTTGGAGGTATATAAAAGCCGTTTTTCTCGGTTGCTCTTTTGTAAAGAGCATAGAAATGTAGCAACACATCAGGCGGAAACTGCTGCGTGGTATTGCTGGCCATTTCATAGGCTTTTAAGAACCTGTTATCTTCTTTTTCTGCCATTCGATTTAGATAAATTATTTAGTTACATCAGCGATAACGCTAATTCCACCTTTTACCTTCTGATTTAGCTCAACATTTATTTTGGTGCCTAAAGGTACAAAAACATCTACTCTGCTTCCGAATTTGATAAATCCGCTATCACTACCCTGAAGAACTTCTGCGCCAGTTTCAGCATAATTAACGATTCTTTTCGCCATTGCACCCGCGATTTGTCGGTATAGTATTTCGCCAACTACTTCATTCTTAACTACTACCGTAGTTCTTTCATTTTCTTCGCTGGATTTAGGATGCCATGCAACAAGAAATTTCCCTGGGTGATATTTGCTATAGGTTATTTTTCCGCCTACCGGATACCTTGTGACATGTACATTAATAGGCGACATGAAGATGGATATCTGTAATCTCTTATCTTTAAAATATTCTTTTTCGTATACTTCCTCAATTACCACAACTTTTCCATCTACTGGAGCAATGATGTGCTTGTCATTCTGAACTGTATTTCTTTTCGGGTTTCTGAAAAATTGAAGGATAAGTAAAAAAGCAAGGATTGAAACTACCAGAATAGCAAACTTTATCCAGTAGGTATTTATTAAACTGTATGAAATAATATTTATTGCAATCAAAATGACTGCAGTAACGATCAAAATTTTATATCCTTCTTTATGCAACATAGTTTAACAAATATAAGTAAGCGTAGACAAATGGGCTGGCAAAGATAATACTATCCAGTCTGTCAAACAATCCGCCATGGCCAGGCATTAACTTTCCGCTGTCTTTCACACCAGCCTGTCTTTTGAATTTTGACTGAATCAAGTCTCCCAGTGTACCGAAGACACTAAGAATCAGTGCCAGTCCTAACCAGATCCATGCATTTAGGAAATCTGAATAATACCAGATGGCATAGCTCATGATACAACTAAAAATCAAACCTCCCAAAAATCCTTCAATAGTTTTATTCGGAGAGATCTTTTCATAAAGCTTGTTCTTTCCAAAATTCTTCCCAATTAGGAATGCGAAAGTATCGTTTGTCCAGATCAGGAAAAAGATTCCAATTACAAGACGAGGGATAAACACTCCTTCTATTGTTGGAATCAATGTGAGGAAGATCGTAGAGGAAATAAGGTAAAAAATGATAATTACATATTTCTTTTTCTCAAAGACCGGGATCTTTTTGACGATGATCAGGTCTTTTACAAGAAAAAGATTCACAAAAATCGTTATGAACAACAATAGAATAGTGGCATCCTGATTAAATTTCAGAAAACTGAATAGGTAAAATAATACTGCTTGTAAAACATATAAGGCATAGCTTTTTAAGCGTAACAGCTTTTGCATCTCTACGAGACATACAAGGCTTAAAAGATAAAAAAGCAGGATGAAGATAAGTTCTGAGGACAGGATTGAGGCAACCAAAATGGCTGTATACAATAAACCTGATACAGTTCTAATAATGGTTTCCCTCATAAATTACAGATCTTCCAGAAGCAGTAAATATAAGTTTTTTGTGCTACTTCCGTAACTCATGAAATCACCTTCCTTATGAGTTTCAAAATTTTTGATGGTGGTGATGTTTGAAGGAATTTGTTGTTTGTTCTTGAATTTGATGCCTCTTAGTCCTTCTCCAATAGTGTCTATCAGCTGGCTGGTAGATGCTAAGATGATAAAATTTGGAGGGAGGTCATGAAGTTTACGTTCCTTGATTTGGTTTGAAGAAATTAAGATTGAACCATCATTGGCCACAAGAAATTCACAGGTAGATATAAAGAAATCTGCGCTTGCCGATTTATTGAAATCGAGATTGAATCCGTCGAATTTGGACTTTAGATTTTCGTCAAAACAACAACATTCTTTCTCATACCAATCATTTTCAAGTAGGATATTATCAAATGCCTCTTTTATTTCAGAGTCATTTATACAGTATAAGAACTTTCCACCGTTATTTTTAAAATTAAGCATGAATCGCTCATCTGTAGGCAATTTTACTTCCGGCATATACTTCCCCCGTTCAGTATTCTCAGGGACGTCCTGATCCTGGTCTGATCTGGCCTTGGGATTAAGAAACCGTTTGAATAGATTCATAGGGTATTGGGTATGGTTCCTAATGTTATTTCATCAAAGTTAAAAAATCTCTAATTATGATTTGTTTAATTAGAGATTTTTTACTTCGAACTTCTACACTACTTATTAACCGAATCGTTTTCGGTTAATTCTTCTTCATCATCTTTGCTTTTGCCTTTTGCTGCTTCAGATTCCTTACCGTTTTTGTTCTTTTCTTCGAGAGTGTTTTTTTCTTTTATCGGTTGACCTTCTTCTTTTTCCTTATCGAAAGGCCTCTTTCCAAAGATCTTTTCGAGGTCGTCTTTAAAGATCACTTCCTTATCCAGAAGAATTTCAGCAAGTTCAGTGAGTTTATCCTTGTGATGTTCCAGAAGATCTACAGCACGTTGGTACTGGGTCTCGATTAAATTCGAGATTTCCTTATCTATCAATTCTGAAGTTTTATCACTGTAAGGCTTAGTAAAATTATATTCGCTCTGGCCTGAAGAATCATAATAGGTCAAATTTCCAACAGCCTCATTAAGGCCGTAGATGGTAACCATAGCTCTTGCTTGTTTAGTGACTTTTTCAAGATCGCTTAATGCACCGGTCGAAATCTTATTAAATATTACCTTTTCAGCTGCGCGTCCTCCTAAGGCTGCACACATTTCATCAAGCATCTGTTCAGGTCGCACGATAAGTCGTTCTTCCGGAAGGTACCAGGCTGCACCCAGCGACTGGCCACGAGGTACAATTGTAACTTTTACCAAAGGAGCGGCGTGTTCCAGCATCCAGCTTACAGTCGCGTGACCTGCCTCATGGAAAGCAATTGCTTTTTTCTCCTCCGGGGTTATTATTTTATTTTTCTTTTCAAGACCCCCAACGATACGGTCTACCGCATCCAGGAAATCCTGCTTTCCTACTGCCTTATTTCCTTTCCTAGCAGAGATCATAGCGGATTCATTACAAACGTTGGCAATATCTGCACCTGAAAAGCCTTGAGTTTGTTTTGCTAAAAATTCGATATCTAATTCATTGGAAACCTTCTTTAAAGGTTTTAAATGAACCTCGAAGATCTCTTTTCGTTCTCTCAGGTCTGGCAGGTCAACATAGATTTGTCGGTCAAAACGTCCGGCCCGCATTAATGCTTTATCTAAAACATCAGCTCTGTTAGTCGCGGCAATTACTATCACATTTGTATTTGTGCCGAATCCGTCCATTTCAGTTAGCAGCTGGTTAAGAGTATTCTCGCGCTCATCATTAGATCCGGAAAAATTGCTTTTACCTCTTGCTCTACCAATGGCATCGATCTCATCAATAAAGATGATGGAAGGAGATTTTTCCTTTGCCTGTTTGAACAAATCTCGTACTCTGGATGCTCCAACTCCTACGAACATCTCCACAAAATCAGATCCCGACAAGGAGAAGAAAGGTACTTTCGCTTCTCCGGCCACAGCTTTTGCCAGTAGGGTTTTACCGGTTCCAGGAGGTCCAACAAGTAATGCTCCTTTAGGAATCTTACCTCCAAGAGCGGTGTATTTTTCTGGCTGTTTTAAGAAATCTACAATTTCCTGGACTTCTTCTTTTGCTCCTTCAAGACCAGCAACATCTTTAAAGGATGTTTTTACGTCTGTATTCTGATCGAAAAGTTTAGCCTTGGATTTACCGATATTGAAGATCTGACCTCCTGCACCGCCTCCTGCACCGGAACTCATCTTGCGCATAATGAAAATCCATACTCCAATTATTAATATAAAAGGGAGTAAGGCCCAGAAAAGCTCTCCCAGCACATCACTGGAAGTGTCATAGGTTACGACAGTATCAAGATTGTTTTCTTTTTTAATCTCGTTGATGTCATTTTCGAAATTTTGAAGATCTCCAAACTGGAAACTGTATGCCGGAGTTTCACCGGTTGGAAATAATTCAGGGTCAATATTTTTCTTATGAATCTCTTTTTGTTTGGCTTCTTCTGTGAGATATACTTTCGCCTGGTTGCGATTAATGATCTCCACCTTTTTGATATCACCGTTTCTTAGATATTCTTTGAACTCTGCCGGATTGGTTTTGGCAGGCTCAGAAAAACCTCCTCCACCGAAGA
>CAYWAB010000030.1:0-21082 GCA_964456105.1 uncultured Christiangramia sp.
ATAGGTCTGGAAAACCTTGTTGTGCGGTTCGAATCTGGTCGATGCGTTTAAAAATTTCTTCCATTAAACTGGGAGCTTTTTTTATTCCATATCCTTTTGCTGCTCTGAATTTGTGGGTATCATTTCGCCAATAACAGAATCATTAGGGGTAATCTCTTCGATTTGATGTTTGATATCATCTACCTGAGAAGGAAATACTCCCTGAAAGATAAGTACCGCTCCAAAAAGTATTAATAATAAACTTATTCCACGTTTCATAGCATAAATACGACTTGGGGTAAGCTTCCTATTAAGCTTTTTTGCCAGTAATATCTTGGCTATATCGATGATAAAATAGGTAAGTAAAATAGATCCAAAAAATACCAGGATCCTGTTCTGTTGCATTTCAAGTCTAGGCCCGAAGACTATTATAACTCCAAGCCAGAATCCCAGAACCCCAATATTAATAAAATTGAGAAGAAAGCCTTTTGCAAATAGACCAAAATAATCACTTTTACTCAGTTTTCTGATTTCGGGGGTTTCATCCTCGGTCTGCAGAACCTTTTTAGTCTGCACAAAGCTCATTATTCCGTAGGTGGTCAATATCATTCCTCCAAAAACAAAAAGAGCGGGATCGTCTTTTATGCTTTCAAGTAATTTTGTGGTACTTAAATAAGCTATTGCAAAAAAAACAATATCTGCTATAATTACTCCAAAATCAAATGAAACGGCCGCTCTAAACCCTTTTATAGCTGCCGTTTCCAGTAAAACAAAGAAAACGGGTCCAAGAAGAAAAGCTAAAAAAAGTCCAAGGGGTAAACCTGCTAAAACATCCTGTAACATACAGTTTAGTTGTAGTACAAATGTAAACTTTTAGAATAATCTAGAAATTCACGGGATGTCTTATTAGATTTTAGTAGAGGTAGAATCGGCTTCAACCTCTTCTCTATTCCCTAGTAAAGTGAAATCCAGATGTCTTTTTACAAGATCGGCATTTTTAACCTTAACATATACCTCATCTCCCAGTGTGTAGGTCTTCCCGGTCCTTTTACCGGTTACCGCAAATTCATCAGGATCAAATTCATAATGATCATCATTCATATCCCGTAACCTGATCATTCCTTCACAACGATTTTCGATAATTTCAACAAAAATTCCCCATTCGGTAACCCCTGAAATCACACCAAGGAATTCTTCATCCTGGTGATCCTGCATAAATTTAACCTGCATGTATTTAATAGAATCCCTTTCAGCATTAGTTGCGAGGTTTTCCATTTCGCTACTGTGATGGCATTTATCCTCATATTCTTCCTCATCTGCAGATTTCCCACCATCTAAATAATGTTGTAAAAGGCGATGTACCATAACATCAGGATAACGCCTAATAGGAGATGTGAAATGAGTATAAAAATCGAAAGCAAGACCATAATGTCCAATATTCTCGGTTCCATAATAAGCCTTACTCATAGATCTTATAGCAAGGGTATCTACCATATTCTGTTCCTTTCTACCCTTTACGTCTTCAAGTAATTTATTTAGGGAAGAAGTCGTGCTTTTCCTGTCCTTTAAATTAAGCTGGTGTCCAAATCTTCCGACTATATTCTGAAGGGCCGCTAGTTTCTCATCATCAGGTTCATCATGACACCTGTAAACAAATGTTTTCTTAGGTTTTTGTTTTCCGATGAATTCTGCCACTTTCCTGTTTGCCAGAAGCATGAATTCCTCAATTAATTTATTGGAGTCCTTTGCCGTTTTAAAGAAAACTCCGGTTGGATGATTCTCTTCATTTAAATTGAATTTAACTTCGACCTTATCAAAAGATAGAGCTCCGTCTCTCATCCTTCTGGATCTCATCTTTTTTGCAAACCTGTTCAAGGTAATTATTGCTTCCACTAAACTTCCTTTAACTGTATAGGCATGTTTTCTTATGGAAATATCATCGGGTATGGTTCCTGTACCGGTTTCTATGATATGTTGAGCTTCTTCGTAAGCAAAACGTTCATCAGAATAGGTTACTGTCCTTCCAAACCACTGATTTTTCACATGAGCATTATCGTCTATTTCAAACACTGCTGAAAAAGTGAATTTTTCTTCATTAGGTCTAAGGGAGCAGGCATTATTTGAAAGTATTTCCGGTAACATGGGTACCACCCGGTCTACCAGGTAAACTGAAGTTGCACGCTCAAATGCCTCGTCATCCAGGATTGTTCCCGGCTTTAAATAATGAGAAACATCTGCAATATGTATCCCAATTTCATAATTTCCGTTTTCCAGCTTACGGAAACTTAAGGCATCATCAAAATCTTTAGCATCCCTGGGATCTATAGTGAAGGTAAGGACATCTCGCATATCCCTTCTTCTGGCTATTTCATTTTCATTTATGGAAGTATCTATTTTATTAGCGAATTCTTCCACCTCCTCAGGAAATTCATGTGGCAAACCATACTGTGCTAAGATTGAATGAATTTCAGTATGATGTTCACCAGGAGTTCCTAAAACTCTTATGATCCTTCCGAAAGGAGAATCTGCCTTTTCGGGCCATTCCTCAAATTCTACGACAACTTTATCTCCATCATCGGCACCATTAAGTTTATTTCCCGAAACAAAAAAGTCGGTATACATTGAAGTATCGTCAATAACCACGAATCCAAAATCCTTTTTCTTTTGTAATGTTCCAACGAACTCTGTTTTCTTTCTTTTAAGGATTTTGGTTATTTCACCCTCAGACCTTTTTCTTCTTCTTCTGTTATAGACGTAAATTTCTACAGTATCTCCATCAAAAGCGCCATTGAGATCCTTATTAGCTATAAAAACATCATCAGCTAGTTCTTCTACCAGAACGTAACCATAACCTTTGGTAGTAAGATCCAGTACTCCCGTATAATAATTCTTGGTTCCTTCAATTTTAAACTTACCTCTGTCCACTTGTTCGATCTGATTCTTAGCAGCGAGCTGGGCAAGTTTTTTAATTATCTGATTCCTGCTACTGGCATCATTTACTCCTAAGGAAGAAGCAATTTGTTTATAATTATATGTCTTACCGGGATTCTTTCTTAAAATATCAATGATACTCTTTGACAGATCTCCAGGTATTTTGGCTTTATTATTTCTTTTTTTACTCATTATCACTTAATATCTGATAAAACTACAGTAATATAATCACACCAGGGATTTTTCATTTTAAAGTTTTGTTAAGTCAATGGTTCTAAGGTCTCATCACCCCTGTTAAGGTTTTTATAAAATTTTTAGAATTTTATACCTTAAATCTCTTAATTTTTTCTTAATTTAGGGATAACATTCCCCAAGATACTTCCCCCTATATTTGCTGTAAGATCATGAAAGTTAGTAAATCAGCTAAATATTCGGCATTCTTCTTCCTGATATTTATAATCGGGATAATTTTCTTTGTGACCTATATCAACAAATCCTTAAATAAGCGAACCGAACTCTTTCCTCAAGATCAAAAATTCAACACTATAGAAACTGGTCTGGCAATTAAAGAATAAAACATATCTTTAAATGGTTTATTTCAAGTGCTATGAAAAGTTATCAGTGTATCGCTACGTTCACTTATCCCTATGAATATTTCATCCTCAAACTTAAATTCGAGGATGCTGGTTTAAGGTATTACTTTCAGAATGAAACACTTGTAAATTTACTGCCATTATCCTCCGTGGCATTCGGCGGGATACGTTTAATGGTCCATCCTACCGACATTACAAAAGCCAAACAAATAATAAATTCTCTAAACGACAAATCATCTCATCTAAGGATCGTTTAGTTATAAACATTATATATCATATTTATTTTTTTATTCTTTTTTAAAATTTGAAATGATGTAATATGATAGTGTGTTAATTTGTGCAATAATTTTTCGACGCTTTATTTGGAATTTCACTTGTAAGCATTTGATAACATCTTATCAACATCTTCTTAGAATGCTAAGCAATTGATAATCTTGATGTTTTAAGATTTACTTAACAGAAGTTCATAAAATTCCTTAAAAACAAATTATTGATAAAAATGAAATTAACACTTGTCAACAACCTGTTATTAGGTGCTCATAAGTATCTAAGAAATGAAGGTAATATTATTTGATTAATTCAATTATTAGATGGTATTGTTATAATTTTCTTAAAAACCAAATTTACTTTCAATTAAATAACCGTTTGTTTTTCACAATTGGGTGTCAATTTTAAAAGCTTGAAAATTAAGCCTATCCATAAAGTAATTAACAATTAAAAATAACCCGGTTAACAGCCTCTTTTTTTAACTTTGTTTCCATAAAAAAACAATTATGAAAATATCTATAGGAAATGATCACGCAGGTACAGATTATAAAGAACTGCTAAAGCGAAAGCTGGAGTCTATGGGACATACCGTATTAAATCATGGTACGGATAGCAATGATAGCGTGGATTATCCGGACTTTGTACATCCTGTTGCTGAAGATGTTGAAACTGGTAAGGTTGATTTTGGGGTCATTATTTGCGGAAGTGGAAACGGAGCTAATATGACGGCTAATAAACACCAGGGGATAAGATCTGCTCTTTGCTGGAATGTTGAGATAGCGAAACTTTCCAGAGAGCATAATAATGCCAATATTTTAAGTATTCCTGCACGTTTTGTCGCTGAGGAGCTAGCCGTTGAAATGGCAGAAACCTTTATAAATACTAAATTTGAAGGTGGGAGACATCAAAGAAGAATAGATAAAATCCCTGCAAAAAAGCATTGTTAATAAGATATGGATTTAAACATTGAAGTAAAAAAGTTCAATGAATTAAGCCTAGAAGAACTTTATGATCTGCTGCAACTGAGATCTGAAGTATTCGTGGTGGAACAGGATTGTATTTATCAGGATATAGATGGAAAGGATGCTGAAGCGCTTCACATCCTTGGAAAAAAAGAGGATAAAATCGTAGCTTATACCAGGTGTTTTAGGCCGGGCTATTATTTTGAGGAAGCTGCAATAGGTAGGGTTGTGGTAAAGCAGTCAGAAAGAAAATTCGGTTATGGCCACGAGATCATGAAAGCTTCAGACAAGGCAATACAGGATAATTTCGGAACTTCAAACATTAAACTCTCGGCCCAGCAGTATCTTATAGAATTTTATAATTCACATGGATATAGAACTGCAGGAGATGGTTACCTGGAAGACGGCATCCCTCATATTGCAATGATAAAAGGTTAAACAGAATAGCTTATTGCAGAATTTTAGAATACTCTGCAGGATTATTAAGGATACTTTTTGCTTTTATTATTTCAGGATTATTAGAAGTATAATATTCATATAATCCTTCTTTATAAAAGTATCTTTTTATGATCTCGTCTGTAATAAGACTAACAATCTCCGGTTTTTTATTATCGATCTCCTGTTTTTTGAAATCCTCTATTTTATTTCTGATTTTAACTATTTCTGAATCTATATTCGATTTAAGATTTTCATCCTCTGCCTTGTCAAGCATTTCTGTCAATTCCTTTTCAGTAGCTGTTTGATAATTAAAGCCTGATTGCTTTAAATAATTCTTGAAATTGTTGAAATCTGAATCAGTAAAAGAAAAATTGCTCGGATTTTCAAGATCGTGGGAATAGTAATATTCTGTCGCATAATTAAAAATAGCATCCTGGTATAACAGCGATTGGGTAATATCACTGTATTCAGAGGTTTTTAACTGGACATCAGGTAATACTCCTCCTCCATCATAAACCTTCCTTCCGTTCTTAGTGGTGAATTCGTTATAGTCTTCTACTTTGGTGCGTATGGCCTGACCCTCTTCATTTCTTCTTCTATAATCAAGGGCCTGTATACATCTGCCACTTGGAGTATAATATCTAGAAATGGTAACTTTAAGCTGTGTGCCATAAGCTAGTTCACGAGGTCTTTGTACAAGACCTTTTCCAAAACTTCTTGCACCTACAATAATTCCACGGTCTAGATCCTGAACTGCTCCTGCCACGATCTCACTCGCAGAAGCACTGCGGCCATTTACAAGCACTGCTAGAGGGATTTTAGTATCTATAGGCTCTTTTTGAGTGAAATATTCACGGTTATATTTATCGATGGCAGATTTAGTGGTTACAATTAGCTCCCCCTTAGGAATAAAAATATTACTAACATCGATAGCTTCATTGAGCAATCCGCCGGGATTACCTCTAAGATCAAGGATTATCTTATCTGCTCCCTGGTTTTTTAGATCCTTTAGAGCCCTGGAAACTTCTGTAGATGCTTTATTGTTAAACCTGGAAAGAACAATATATCCGGATTTGTCGTCCAGTAATTTATAAAACGGAACAGCGTTCAACTCCACTGAGCCTCTTTTAAGCGAGGTTGTCTTTGTTTGTCCCTGTCTTTTATAAGTGATCTCTATATTACTATCTGGAGCTCCATTGAGCAGTTCTCCGGCATCTTCAGTGAATCCGGCAACATTTATATTCCCAATCTTAATAATTTCGTCTCCTGCTTTTAAACCGGCCTTATCGGCAGGATAGCCTTTATAGGGTTCGACGATAATGATAGATTCCGGAGCAGTTTTTACAAGCGCTCCAATTCCCGAATATTCTCCGGCACTATTAATTCTGGCTGCTTCAACATCCTGTTCATTCCAGTAATTAGTATAAGGATCAAGATCTGTTAACATCGATTTTATGGCGGTATCCATTAAAGCTGCGGGATTTGTTTCGTCCACATAATTCATATTGATCTCCTTGAACAATGTGGTGAATATTTCTATCTGCTTTGCGATTTCAAAGAAGTCAGACTTAAAACTTACCGTACCAAAGAACAAACCGATTAAAACAATTGGCAGTAACAGGGTTTTTATAAAACGTTTTTTCATGCTGCTGATATTTTTTCCCTTAACTTCTCTATAGTCTTTATCAGGCTTTCTTCTAATTTTTCAAAAGTGACCTCGTCACGTGAGATATAGATGAACATTAAGGCAAATGAAGAAGAAAAATCTCTTTTAACAAGATACTTATTTTTTCGAAAAGCTTCGCGCATTAGGCGCTTTATTCTATTTCTATGAACTGCTGTTTTTACCAGTTTTTTAGGTACCGAAACTGCGATTTTATTTTTCTCTCCTTCTATTGGAAGATAGATTAGTTTCAAGGGAAATGATTTAACAGATCTACCTTCAAGAAAAAGGCTATCGATTAATTTCTTACTCTTTAATTTTTCGGATTTTCCAAAACTTTCGTCCATACTTCAAAAGTAAACATAGAATTAAATAAAAAAACCCTTTCGAAAAGAAAGGGTTTTTAATTTATAAATTATCAAAAGATTATTTGCCAGAATCATTAGCACTGCTATCAGACTGACTCCAATTGTTATTACTTCTATCTAGATCAGCCATTAATTCTGAGCTATCTATAACTATTGAAGAGATCTTGTCTTTCGAAATCGGTATTTCAAAATCATATTCCGGGAATCCCCAGGCCCAGTCATCCTTTACAGTTCTTTTTTTATTATCCTGTGCAGGTTTTTCCCAACGCATCATTTGCAATGGGATGTAGAATGTTTCAGTTGTTCCATCCGTGTAAACTACATCGATATCTAAAGGCATTGGCATAAGCCCTTTTCTCTCTAATTCTACCAGCGTATTTTCGCCATCTGACTCTACATCTTTAATAGCATAATCTATCGTATTGGTGGTCTGGGTCCAGTCCATTAAGTACCAGTCCAGTTCAGCACCCGAAACCTTTTCCGCGATCCTTATGAAATCATTTGGTGTTGGATGTTTGAATTTCCATTCGTCATAGTATCTTTTCAAAGTTTTTTCGAGATTTTCCTGTCCTATTATATATCCTAACTGCGCAAGAAAAACTGCTCCTTTGGAATAGGCAGCGGTGCTGTATAAAGCATTGAACTCATAACGATCTGCATGGGTACTTTGAGGTTGTTCCCTTCCAGATCTGGCAAGATTATAATAACCTCTGTAAGATCCACTGTGAGGATTTTCAGGATTTTCGTTGAAAACAGCGTTTTCAGCTAAAGTTGAGATATAAGAGGTAAATCCTTCATCCATCCATTCATGTTTACTTTCGTTGGTAGCCAGTAAATGCTGAAACCAGGCATGAGCCATTTCATGTGCAGTTACTCCAACCAGACTTCCAAATGATCTTTCTCCGGTAATCAGAGTTAGCATGGCATACTCCATTCCTCCATCACCACCTTGTACAATTGAATACTGATCCCATGGGTAAGGTCCTATATTTTCATTGAAGAATTTAAGAAGCTCTGCAGCTTTTGGCTGAAGTTTTTTCCAGTTCTCTTTGATCTCTTCATTGTCCTTATAAAGAAAATGAAGTACTGTTCCATCTTCTGCGGTTAATTTATCATGAATATATTCAGGATCTGCGGCCCAAGTAAAATCATGTACTTGAGGTGCTTTGAAATGCCAGGTTAGCTTATCCCCTTTAGGACGATTAACTTTTGTACCCTCTTTTTCATAATTATATCCTATTTCCTGAGGATTCTGTAAATATCCGGTGCTACCAAGTATATAGTCCTTATCGATGCTGATCTTTACATCAAAATCACCCCATACACCATGGAATTCCCTGGCTATATAGGCATCGGCATGCCATCCCTGGAAATCATATTCCGCAAGCTTTGGATACCACTGGCTCATAGATAAAGCAACACCTTCAGAACTATTTCTACCGGATCTTCTAATTTGTTCCGGTACCTGACCCTTGAATTCCATGTTAAAGGTCGTCTTCGCGCCAGGTAAGATAGGTTCGGCGAGTTCTACTTCAAGCACTGTTCCTGCCAACTCATATTCTAGATCTTTCCCATCTTGGTTTAAAGAAATCACTTTTAAATAACCTATCTCTGACTCCTCTAAACCAGAAATTCGGCTTACGATTTTGGGATCTTCCTTAGTTCCTATATTTTCAACCATTCTTCTGTCCGGATCGCCAACGCTTTCGAGTCTGGCATTCATTTCGCTATCCGGCTGGAAAGCATTAAAATAAAGATGATAGAAAACTCTGTTAAGAGTATCAGGGGAGTTGTTAGTATAAATAAGTTCCTGTGTTCCTGTATACTGGAAATTTTCAACATTCACATCCACTTCCATAGTATAGTCTGCATGCTGCTGCCAGTAAGAGGTGTTATTTTGTGCCTGTAATAAACAGGTTGTCATTAAAAGTAAGGTTAAAACTGTTTTCTTCATTCTTAGTTATTTTTAGTGATTTGGTCGGCTAATATAAGCGCATTAAATAAATTTACCATTTTTCCTGAAACCGATAGCTCCTTAAATTTTTGGGTATTATTCCTGTCCCCGCCTACAATTACGGTAGCATTTGTGGTAAGACCACTATCCATTATGATCTGTTTGATCTGTGGGGCAGACAGTTGTGGATAATAACCTCTTAGAATCGCTGCTACCCCTGAAACTGCAGGAGCTGCCATAGAAGTACCTTGTTTAAAAGCGTATTCGTTATTTGGAGTGGTGGACCAGATCTCGGTTCCTGGAGCAAATACATCTACATTCGATTTTCCGAAGTTTGAAAAATTTGCAACTAGACCTGAACCGTATTCATAATTAAGTGCTCCTACTGTAAGAAAATTATCTGCTATTTCCTTAGAATTTTCGAGAGTTTGATCATTAGGATAAACCATTTTCTGATCAAGATTCAGACCTTCATTCCCGGCAGCATTAACGATGAGTACATCATTTGCCGCAGCATATTTGATGGCGTCCATTACCCACTCTGGATTTTGGGAAAAATATTTCCCAAAACTGGTGTTTATGATCTTCGCACCGTTATCTACGGCATATCTTATTCCCAGCGCGATATCCTTATCATATTCATCACCATCTGGAACTGCACGAATAGCCATTATCTTTGCATTTGAAGCTACTCCTTTTGTCCCGATCTCATTGTTTCTGTTCGCCGCTATTATACCTGCAACATGTGTACCATGACTCACATTTTCACGGTCCGGTTCTGGTCCGTAAACTTCATTATTACCATAATCGGTATCGGTAATATCATAAGGATCATCACCGGTTTTCTTTCTTTCCTGGAGTTCCAGGTTAAAATGGGTAGCCAAACGATCATTGTAGGTTTCGATATCTTTTTTAATAAGCTCAATGGCCTTAGGAACATTTTCATCAACATTATCCTGGATCTGTCCTAAAAGATATTTATAGCTTTGCATTCCCTGCGTTAAAGGCTTATAGTCTGAAAGCTGTTCAGTAGTGTAATCCTCGGTTCCCAGTTCTTCTGAAACCGCCTGGTGAGCCACCTCTACCTGATTAAGTATCCTTTGGGTGAATTTCTTATCCTCGATGGTCTTGTTGTATTCTTTTTCATATTCAGCTTTAGCTTCCAGGTAGAGATTATACTCTTCACGATCTACTGTACTAATACTGCTCTCAGATTTACCTTCGTATTTAGGTTTTAGTTTTCTTAAGATCCTGACGAATTCCATATTTTCAGAAACAGCATCCCCAAGAAAATTCCACCCGTGGACATCATCTATAAAACCGTTGTTATCGTCATCTTTTCCGTTTCCCGGAATTTCATCTGAATTGGTCCAGATGGAACCCTGCAGATCTTCATGATCGATGTCCACACCTGAATCCAGAACAGCGACGATCACAGGTGAAGGCTTATTTTTTTTAATGATCTCAGAATAAGCTTTTTTAACGCTCATTCCGGGAATAGTGTCCAATTTCAGGTCTGCTTCTCCCCATTCTTTTAATTGGTCCTTAGAGATACTTACCACTTTAAGTGGAATAGAATCTATATTTTCAATTGGTGTTGAAACGATCTTTGGAGCCGAACTGCTGCATGAACTTAGAACTGCAACTACCAAAAGAAAAAGTAAATAGCTATATACCTTGAACAATTGTTTAATTGAATATTTCATTGAAAGTATAAGTTTTATCATGTCTAACTCCTTTTTCTGTATGCTTTAGAGTAATGATCTCGTTATGAGCATCATGCTCTAGGAACAAATAATAACCATCAGTTGCTGCTTTATCAAGGAACTTTTCCTTTTCAGATAATGTCAGCAAAGGTCTTGTATCATAGCCCATTACGTAGGGCAAAGGAATATGGCCAACAGTGGGCAGAAGATCTGCCATAAAAACCAGTTTTTTTCCTTTATAATCGATATGAGGTATCATTTGTTTATCGGTATGTCCATCTGCAAATAACACACCAAACCCAAGATCTGCCGCTTCTGAAATATATTTTTTGGGATCTTTAGCTATAAAATTAAGTCTTCCGCTTTCCTCCATGGGAAGAATATTTTCTTTTAAGAAAGAGGCCTTTTCTCTGGCGTTGGGATTCGTAGCCCATTCCCAGTGATCTTTGTTGCTCCAGAATTTCGCATTTTTAAAAGCTGGCTCCAGTTTAGTCTGCTCTTTATTCCACTTGATACTTCCGCCACAGTGATCGAAATGCAGATGGGTCATAAATACATCTGTAACATCATCCCTGTGGAAACCGTATTTTTTTAGAGACTTATCGATAGAATCGTCCCCCCATAGATAATAATAACTAAAAAATTTCTCACTCTGCTTATCCCCCATTCCTGTATCAATAAGGATTAACCTATCGCCATCTTCAATAAGAAGACATCGCGCCGCTATGTCTATCATATTATTTGAATCTGCCGGATTGGTCCTGTTCCAAAGGCTTTTGGGAACAACTCCGAACATTGCTCCGCCGTCCAGTTTGAAGTTTCCGGCTTCAATTGGGTATAATGTCATAGTAATTCATCTTGAAAATTCGGATGCAAAATAGAAAATAAGAACCCCATTTCTAACTAATTCTGTTTCATTTAACAACATATTATTATTGAAAGCCTCAATAAAATAAGTGCTAATAGTAAAACATTTTTAATATTTTTAGATTTTTACAAGTAAAAAGCGGAATATATGATCGAGTTAGCAGGAATAATAATTTTAGGAATATTAGCCCAGTGGTTGGCATGGCGATTGAAGATTCCTGCAATTCTACCATTGATTCTGGTGGGTCTTGCCGTAGGTCCTATTTCCACCATGTTCACTGAAGATGGGAGTAAACTGATCGAACCCATTTGGGATGGAGATTCCGGATTATTCCCTGGCGAAAGCCTTTTTTACTTTGTTTCTCTTGCCATCGGGATCATACTTTTTGAAGGGGGGCTTACACTTAGAAAGGGAGAGGTACTTAATGTGGGTCCCGTGATCATAAAACTGATCACAATTGCTGTAGTGGTAACTTTTATTGGTGCCGGGATAGCCGCTCATTTTATATTTGATCTTAGCTGGCAGATATCTTTCCTTTTTGCAGCACTTGTAATTGTAACGGGTCCTACGGTTATTACTCCCATTCTTCGGAATATTCCTCTTAAGAAAGACGTTTCGGCGATTTTGAAATGGGAAGGAATTCTTATTGATCCAATCGGCGCTCTAGTCGCAGTACTTATGTTTGAGTTTATCAGTGCCGGTACGGGAACTGAATTTACCACGACAGCTCTTATGGAATTCGGGAAGATCGTTCTGTTTGGTTTTACCTTTGGATTTACTTTCGCGCACGGACTGGCATTTGCGATAAAGAAAAATGTGATACCTCACTATCTTCTTAACGTTTTAACTCTGGCAACCGTTCTTGGAGTATTTGTACTGGCAGATCTTTTTGCTCATGAAAGCGGGCTTCTTGCCGTTGTGGTCATGGGAATGGTAATGGGGAATATCAACCTTCCAAATCTTAAGGAGCTGCTATATTTTAAAGAATCATTAAGCGTTTTATTAATATCTATACTTTTCATACTTCTAGCTGCTAATATCAATATGGAAGACCTTTTCCTGGTATATAATATCAATGCAGTTATCTTATTTGCGGCTGTGGTCCTGGTAATAAGACCGGCAGGAGTGTTTTTAAGTAGTATAGGTTCTTCCCTTAAGACCAATGAAAAGCTCTTCATAAGCTGGGTTGGGCCAAGAGGTATCGTTGCTGCAGGTATCGCATCGCTGTTTGGACTTGAACTGGCTTCACAAGGGGTTGAGGGTGCAGAATATATTACTCCTCTTGTTTTTATGATCGTTCTGGGAACGGTATTACTCAACGCAACCACCGCTAGATTATTCGCCCAGTTGGTTGGGGTATTCCTTAAAAATTCTCAGGGAATCCTGATAATTGGTGCATCCACTGTATCAAGATTAATTGCTTCATATCTAAAGAAGAACGACAGGCATGTGGTTTTGGTAGACAGTAACGGGGCGAATATTAAAAAGGCCCGTGAACTTGGGCTTGATGCGATTCAGGAGAACGTTTATTCTGATGACCTTATAAACAATATAGAACTGAGTGATGTGGGTTATCTAATGGCAATGACAGGAAACAGTGAGGTAAACGTAAATGCAATAGAAAAGTTCAGGAAGCATTTTGGTGAGAACGGATCATTCCGCGTAGTATCATCAGACGAAATGTACGATCCTGAGAATAACCCGAAAGAAGGTTTGTTCTCTCAAACGGACGATTATATAAAGCTTACCAATCTGGCCAGGAAATATCCTTCTATCCATGAGATCACTCTTAACTCCAAAGAGCATTACGAAGGCTTGATAGAAATAAGTAAGACAGATCCGGATATCATTCCTTTATTCGTAAAGAATAATGAAGGGGAATTAAGTATAATCCCGTCCAATAGTATGCAGGTAGAGATAGAAGAAGGCTTTTTGCTTGTCTATCTTGGTAAACAAATGGAGCCCGGAGAAAGCGAGGAAATCGAAAATATAGAACAGAATGTAGGCAAACCCGGATAGGAGTTCTAATCCTCTATTTCGTCTATTAATTCATCTGTGATTTCAAGGTTGTGATAAACATTCTGAACGTCATCATCTTCCTCAAATTTATCGATGAGGTCAAGTATCTTCTTGGCATCATCAACAGGAAGAGAAACAGTATTTAAAGGAATTCGCTGAACTTCGGAATTCTTAGGTTCTATTTCCAGTTCTTCAAGTTTTGCAGACATTAATCCGAAATCAGTGAATTCGGTAAAAACGGTTAAGAATTCATCATCCTTCTCAAATTTTGTAGCTCCACCTTCTATCAACTCCAGCTCGAATTCTTCAAGATCCATTTCGATCTTTTCTTTTTCAATCACAAATACACCTTTCTTGTCAAATAAGAATTCCAGAGACCCATTGGTCCCAAGATTTCCACCGTTCTTTGAAAATATGGATCGGACGGAAGCTACAGTCCTATTAGTATTATCGGTGGTACATTCAATAAAAATGGCGATTCCATTTGGGCCATAGCCTTCGAAGGTCACCAATTCATAATTTTCCGCATCAGCGCCACTTGCTTTTTTTATGGCACGTTCAATGGTGTCTTTAGGCATATTGACACCCTTGGCGTTTGAAATCGCATTTCTGAGTGCAGGATTAGCCTCAGGGTCAGGTCCTCCACCTTCCTTCACCGCGACAGTTATCTCCTTGATCGCCCTGGTGAATTGTTTTGCCCTTTTTTTATCCTGTGCACCTTTTCTGTGCTTGATATTCGCCCATTTACTGTGTCCGGCCATAATTTTCTGAAAATTTCCTGTAGATTGACAAAATTAAGAATTTGAGTAAAAAAAGAAAACCTCGGCAAATTCTGAGTCGCCGAGGTTTTCTTTGATATTTAAAACTGAGTTTTCTAATCGTTGAGTTTAAGCACTGCCATAAATGCTTCCTGAGGTATTTCCACATTACCAACCTGGCGCATACGTTTCTTACCTTTTTTCTGCTTTTCAAGAAGTTTTCTCTTCCTTGAGATATCACCTCCATAACATTTTGCGGTAACATCTTTACGAAGTGCCTTAACGGTTTCCCTGGCAATTATCTTTGCCCCTATCGCCGCCTGGATAGGGATATCGAACTGCTGTCTTGGAATAAGCTCTTTTAGCTTTTCACACATCTTCTTTCCAATATCATAGGCATTATCTATGTGTAGAAGCGCAGAAAGAGCGTCAACTTTGTTAGCATTTAGAAGGACATCTACTTTAACAAGTTTAGAAACCCGCATTCCTATTGGAGAATAATCAAAAGAAGCATATCCTCGCGATACGGTTTTTAAACGATCATAAAAATCGAACACAATCTCGGCAAGAGGCATATCAAAAGTGAGCTCTACCCTTTCTGTGGTGAGGTAAGTCTGATTAACGATCTCTCCCCTTTTCTCGATACAAAGGGACATTACGTTACCAACATAATCAGATTTTGTGATTATAGTAGCTTTTATATATGGCTCCTCTACCCTGTTTAAAGTTGAAGGTTCCGGAAGGTCTGATGGATTATTAACAAGGATAATTTCATCAGGATTCTTGTTGGTGTAAGCATGATAGGAAACGTTAGGCACGGTAGTGATCACCGTCATATCAAACTCTCGTTCCAATCTTTCCTGGATGATCTCCAGATGAAGCATTCCTAAGAAGCCACAACGGAATCCAAATCCAAGAGCAGCGGAACTTTCAGGAGTGAAAACCAGTGATGCGTCATTAAGCTGTAACTTCTCCATGGAAGCTCTTAATTCTTCGTAATCTTCGGTATCAACCGGGTAAATACCCGCAAAAACCATGGGTTTTACATCCTCAAAACCGGCTACCGCTTCTGTGGTAGGATTATCTGCTCCGGTAATGGTATCACCAACCTTTACCTCTCTTGCGTCTTTTATTCCGGTGATGAGGTAACCTACATCACCGGTCTTAATTTCTTTTTTTGGAAGTTGCTTTAGTTTTAAAGTTCCAACCTCATCCGCATAATAGTTCTTATCGGTATTAACGAATTTTATATGCTGTCCCTTTTTTATAGTACCGTTGATAACCCTGAAAAAGGTTTCAACTCCCCTGAACGGGTTATAAACAGAGTCAAAGATCAAAGCTCTTAATGGAGCATCCACCTTTCCGCTTGGAGGTGGAATTCGATCGATTATCGCAGTAAGGATTTCCTTAATTCCAATTCCGGTTTTTGCGCTTGCCGGTATCACGTCTGAAGGATCACATCCTAAAAGGTCCACGATATCATCGGTCACCTCTTCAGGATTTGCACTTGGTAGGTCTACCTTATTCAGAACAGGAATGATCTCAAGATCATTTTCAAGTGCGAGATAAAGATTGGAAATGGTTTGAGCCTGGATACTTTGTGCAGCATCTACCACCAATAATGCTCCTTCACAAGCTGCAATAGAACGTGAAACCTCATAAGAGAAGTCCACGTGGCCGGGAGTGTCAATTAAATTAAGAACATACTCTTCTCCTTCATGGATATAGTCCATTTGGATGGCGTGACTTTTAATGGTGATTCCACGCTCGCGTTCAAGGTCCATGCTATCTAAAAGCTGCTCCTGTTTCTCTCTTTCTGTAACAGACCCCGTGAAATCCAGCAGTCTGTCTGCCAAAGTACTCTTTCCGTGGTCGATATGAGCAATAATGCAAAAGTTTCGAATGTTCTTCATCTCCGGTATTGAATCTTTTTTCACCTTATAAATCAGGTGAATTTAAGAGTACAAATATAATTGAATTAATAGTCTTATATAAAATTTCAGGTTTATGTTTGATTTCTTGCGGAAATCGCTTTAGTTGTAGAAATTTAGCATAACAACAATTTCATAGATTAAATGGCTTCGATCTGCATCCTTGAGAAACCTTTGAATTATAAAATATTGCTGGTTTTTTGTCTTTTTTTTATGAGCTACGGTTCTCTCATACCACAGAATTCAGCGGAAATTGCAATAATTCCGCAACCAGGAAAACTCAATATCAAAAAAGGCTCCTTTACAGTTCCTGAAGAACTTAAGCTTTGTTTTAACGAGGAGGCCAGGGCATCCATTAAATGGCTGGAGGCTTTATTCTCAAGGGTTGGTTCAGTAATCAGCATAGAAAAAAATGAGAATTGCGGAAACCTTTCTCTTCAGGTAAAAAAGGAGCTACTCGCAGATCTAGGAGAAGAAGGTTACAGTCTGGGGATCTATGCTGAAAGAATTGAAATTTCAGCCGCGACCAACCAGGGACTTTTTTACGGGATTCAGACCCTTAGACAGTTATTTCCAGCTGATATTGAAAAAGGTTTAATTAGGTCAAAAATTAAACTGCCTCAATTGGAAATTGTCGATTCTCCCCGGTTTTCATGGCGTGGAAATATGCTGGATATCTCCAGGAGTTTCCTTGATGCGAATTATATCAGGAAGCATATAGACAGGATGGCAATTTATAAGCTGAACAGGCTTCATCTGCATTTAAGTGATGATCAGGGATGGAGAATAGAGTTGAAATCCTTTCCTGAACTTGCATTAATAGGAGGGAAAGGTTCGGTTAAAAATGGGCGATCCGGATATTTAACGCAAAAAGAATTTCGGGATTTACAGTTATATGCTAAAGAGAGAAATATCATCCTCATTCCGGAGATCGATCTTCCCGGACACACCTATGCTGCTTTGCGGTCTATGCCTGAACTGAATTGCGAAGATTTTACCAATCTTGAACCTCAACTTGCAACACCACCTGAAAAATATGATGGATATAAAGTTGGATGGAGCAGACTTTGTCTCGAAAACGAAAAGACCTATGATTTTGTCGGTAAATTAATAAAGGAACTCTCTGAAATAACTCTTGGACCATGGATACATATTGGGGGAGATGAGATAGACCATCCGCTGTACGAAGAATTTATAAGAAAGACCTCCAGGATTGTCGCAGCTAATGGAAAAATTGGTATTGGTTGGGAAGAGGCAGCAAAGGCAGAACTAACCAATGATTTTATGATACAGCGCTGGAATGGTGAAACTAAGATCAAAGATTCAAGGAAAATAATTGATTCATATTGCAAATACTTTTACCTGGATCATGGGAATGTAAAGGATCAGGAAAACACCTATCGGTGGTGTAAAGAAGACGGAATAAGTTTAGAAGATGTTTATTCCTATGAAAATAAGGATGACCGGGTAATTGGTATTGAAGCACCCGTCTGGACAGAACTCGTTCTAAGCGATGATATCGCAGATGATAGATTATGGCCAAGATCTATTGCGGTTGCTGAAGTGGGCTGGACCAAACCTGAAAATAAAGATTTTGAAAATTTCACAATTCGCCTGGCAAAACATACTCAAAGATTGGATAATTTAGGCGTCAGATATTTCAGAAGTCCGGAGGTGAATTGGATGCGATCAAAACCAACAGGAGTTTTTTCAGATCTGGAATACTCAAATGAAAATTAGGATGGAAAGCAAAAGACCGGATACAGAGAAAGTTTCTAATTACGATCATCTGGAAAAGATGGACACTTCAGATCTACTGAAAAATATCAACAGGGAAGATAAGACTGTTGCTGGAAGTGTTCGGAAAGTAATCCCGGAAATTGAAAAACTTGTAGATGTAATTGTACCAAAAATCGAATCTGGCGGTCGCTTATTCTACATCGGGGCGGGAACCAGTGGAAGGCTAGGAGTTCTGGATGCTTCTGAATGTCCACCAACTTTTGGGGTTAGCCCGGGAATCGTTATTGGTCTTATCGCAGGAGGGGATACTGCCTTACGAAATGCAGTCGAAAATGCCGAGGATGATACAGAGCAGGCCTGGAAAGATCTAGAGGAATATGATATTTCTGATAAGGATATTCTTATCGGTATTGCAGCCTCAGGGACTACTCCCTATGTGATAGGAGGAATAGAAGATGCTCGTAAACAGGGTATTATTACCGGATGTGTCACCTGTAGCTCCGGCAGTCCGCTTGCAGCAGCTTCTGAATATCCTATTGAGGTGATTACCGGGCCGGAATTTGTAACGGGAAGTACTCGAATGAAGGCTGGAACTGCGCAAAAAATGGTTCTTAACATGATTTCCACTTCCGTAATGATAAAGCTTGGGAGAGTAAAGGGAAATAAAATGGTAGACATGCAGTTATCCAATAGTAAACTTGTCGGCCGCGGTACAAGGATGATCATGGAAGAACTTGATATCGATGAAAAGGAGGCTTCCGAATTACTATTGAAGTATAAAAGTGTTCGTAAGGCATTATTAAACTATAAAAACTGAAACTATTACAGGCTCCTGAAAACCCTATGAATAAACTAATTCCACTTTTTATAACCGGACTACTATTATTTCTTCTTGGTTCCTGCAAAACAAATAAAACTGTTGCGGAAACCGGTAAAGCAGATCCTGTTTCGATTGTAGAACAGATCGAAAAGACCCCGGAAGTGGAGATAATTTCTGAAGAACCAAATATTGTCGAGGATGTTTTTTCAGCTCCTCCAATAGATATTGCAGAATTCCGTGCTGCCTGGATTGCTACAGTAGCGAATATTAACTGGCCAAGTAAACCTGGACTTCCAACCGAAACTCAAAAGAATGAAGCGCTAAAACTCCTAAATCTTTTGGAAGAACAGAATTTTAATGCGGTTATCCTTCAGGTTCGTCCCCAGGCTGATGCGCTGTATAACAGTTCTATCGAACCCTGGTCCTATTATCTTTCGGGGAAGAATGGAAAGGCTCCTGAGCCGTTTTACGATCCGTTGGAGTTCTGGATCACTGAAGCTCATAAAAGAGGTATGGAATTACATGTTTGGTTGAATCCATATCGTGCTCACCATTCAACAGCCAAGGAAATAGGGGATAAGTCTATTATAAAAACCAATCCGGAAATGGTTGTTGAGCTTAAAAACGGGATGTGGTGGATGGATCCCGGCAGTGAAAAGGTTCAGGACCATTCAGCAGCGGTAGTAATGGATATTGTAAAACGTTATGATATAGATGCCGTTCATTTCGATGACTATTTTTACCCCTACGCTTCTTATAACGGAAAGAATGATTTTCCGGATACTAAAAGCTGGCAGAAATATCTGAATTCCGGAGGGAATCTTTCAAAATCTGACTGGCGCAGAAAGAATGTGAATGATTTTATTGAACGTATTGCTTCAGAGATCAAAGCAGAGAAGCAGTATGTAAAGTTCGGGATTAGTCCGTTCGGGATCTGGAGACCGGGATTTCCGAAAGGGATTAGTGGGATGGATCAGTACGAGGAGCTTTATGCCGATGCAAAATTATGGCTGAACAAAGGCTGGATAGATTATTTTACCCCGCAGTTATACTGGCCAACATCGCAGGTTGGACAAAGTTTTCCGGTATTGCTGGGCTGGTGGGAATCTGAAAATGTGGTTGGGCGTCATTTATGGCCTGGAATCAATTTGGCCCTGGAAGAAAAAATTGAAAATAAGGGTGAAATCGCTTCACAGATCCTTATTTCCAGAGGTATTCTTCAGGAAAATCCGGGTGTGGTACATTGGAATATCGGACCATTGATGAATAACAATGAGTTGACAAAAACTTTAAAAAACGGACCTTATTATAGAAATGCCCTGGTTCCGCCAAGCCCATGGTTGGACAAAATTCCGCCGGCATCTCCATCCGTTAATTTTAAAAAGCTTGAAAACAGGATGCGACTGGAATGGAAACATCAGGCATATGAGGATGTTTTCAGGTGGGTTATATATTATAAATATGCAGATTCACCATGGGACTACAAGATACTTAATTCTTCTTCCAGAAGTTTTGAGGTCTCTTTTACCAATGCAGGGAACAAAACGCTGGAAAAAATTGGAATCACTGCAGTGGACAGGACTGGCAATCAAAGCAATTTTATAACTCACGGAATTGGTCCCTTGTAAAAATGTCTGAAATGAAGATTGAGTACCAGGAACACAAACTTATTTTAAAGAACACATTTACCATAAACCATGGTTCGCGGGATTTTCAGTCAACATTTATATTTAAAATATCTGATGGCCACCATACCGGGCATGGGGAGGCTGCTGCTGCAGCCTACTACGGCGCTACTTTTGAGCATATGAAAGCCTCGGTAATGGAAATTGAAGAAATCCTAAAGGCCAATATTTCAAAGACTCCTGAAGAACTTTGGGAACTAACCTATCCAATATTAAAAAAGGATCTCTTTGCACAATGTGCTTTGGATATAGCATTGCATGATCTTAATGGCAGAAGATTGGGATTGCCGCTCTACCAGCTATGGGGATTAGATCCTGAAGAAGCACCTGTTACAAATTACACCATAGGTATCGATTCCCTGGATGTCATGGTTCGGAAACTGAAAGAATTTCCCTGGCC
>CAYWAB010000031.1:0-20855 GCA_964456105.1 uncultured Christiangramia sp.
CTTTATGCAGGAATCAATTTTGCAGATACAGAGCTTGTGGTTTGTACCTATGACGATTGTATCATTGAGCAGGATGCTTTTTTAATAATGGTTCGTCCCTATCTCGAAGAAGATAAGAAAGAGATTATTGCCTGTGGAGGAGGAATAGGAATTGCAAACGATTCCATAATTCGTAACGGAGTCTTAAAGGAATTACGTTTACCGGAAAATCTTGTTCCAATGGTTCAGGTCGTAGAGTATATAAGAGCTTTTCTATTGGGAAGAATGGCCTGGGGAGAAGTAAATGGGCTTATGTTGGTTTCAGGAGCTTTTGGAATGTATCCCAGGAAAAGAGTAATTGAAGTAGGAGGCTTTGATGCCAAAACTGTTGGGGAAGATCTTGAATTATGTATGCGCCTAAGAATCCATATGGAAGACCTGAAACTTCCTTATAAGGTAGTTTATTTACCGGAGACACTATGCTGGACTGAAGGGCCTCCGGATCATAAAGTTCTTATAAAACAAAGAGATCGCTGGGCCAGAGGACTTTGGGAATCTATGAAGTTACACAGGAAACTATTTTTTAATCCACGCTACAGG
The DNA here is from genome assembly GCA_964456105.1 of uncultured Christiangramia sp. Taxonomy (GTDB): domain Bacteria; phylum Bacteroidota; class Bacteroidia; order Flavobacteriales; family Flavobacteriaceae; genus Christiangramia. The sequence continues at coordinate 580 of CAYWAB010000031.1, forward strand.
CAGATGGGTTTGCTTTATTATCCGTATTGGTTATTTTTTGAATTCGCAGCCCCTATCGTAGAATTCTTCGGATTAATCTGTATCATAGCTTTTGGTTTCTTTGGCTGGATTAACTGGCCGCTAGCATTATTACTGTTTTTGCTGGTTTATCTGATTGGCTGCCTATTTTCCACCGCGGCTATTTTTATGTATGTAAAGAGTTTCGACCATTATACCAAACCAAAGCAGGTTATAGAACTTTTATTGGCTGCCTATTTGGAGCCTTTCCTTTATCATCCAATAATATTATACGGTCAAATAAAAGGATACTATAAAAAACTGTTCAGGATCAAATCTGGGTGGGGTGCCATGACGAGAAAAGGATTCAAAGTATCGCAATTCTAGAATCTGTACCTGTAAGTAAGATTCCCAAGGAACTGTTTTCCCTGATCTTCTTGATTTATATCTTCATAAAGAAATCCGCCGCTTAATTGAATAATATGGTGAATGCCGAATCTTTTATTTATTCCAAGGTTGAGGTAATAAGCGTCCAGAGCAGGGTTCTCCTGTACCTGTGTGAAAATCGTTCTTTCGTCTGGAGAAATTCCACTTCCTATTCTTCCAAAAAGATAGTTGTCGATATCTGAGAGATAATAACGAATATTAAATTGATAATTCTGAATAAGTTGATCCAGCCTTTCCGGTCCAATAAAGCTTCTAATATTAAGGAAAAATTTACCCTGATAAGCGGTGAGACCTATAATCCCGGTAAAGTAATCTTGGTCACTGAAGTGTAGCAGTCTTCCTCCGGCCTCCAATTCTAAGATCTTAAGAAAATTTATAAAGATTGAAGCACTTCCTCTAAAGTCCGGAAATAAACTTCCATCTGAGAAACCAGCATTAAGAAAGCCGTAAACTTTATCACTGAATACCGGATAGGATTCAAGTTCATATAGATAGCCCTGGTCATAAGACCTGTCTGCATAAGTAACTCTTCCTATCAATGCGGTTCGTTTAAAATAATGCAGGAACTCACCACTGAAGGTATTCCAGGAATCATCACGAACATAATCGTCGCTGAAGTTTATGTATTGGTAATTAAGTCCAATTTCATTGGAAACCGTCCTGTTTAAAATATTTTGAAGACTATATCTTATTTCATCTCTCGGGTTATTTCTAAATAATTCCAGGGCAATCTCCCTGGCTTCCTTTAAATCTCCTTTTTTGAATAATAATGATGCTTTTTTTAATTTCAGGGAATCACTCAGATCGTAGTATTTTTCAAGGTTTTCTATATAGCCTAAAGCAATATCAGGATCCTTAATGTAGTTTGACTGTCTTTCTGCGAGTTCCTCTACGGTTGGATAATCTTTTGCTTCTTTTATTAAGAAAATTATATCATCACCAGCTTTTTCAATTTTTTCTAGTGCCCAATAAGTTCTCACTCTTAAGATGCGAATATCATGGTATAAAGGAGCTAGTTCTAATCCCTTATTGGTATAAAGCAATGATTTTTCATAATCCTTATTTTTATAAAAGTCTAAAGCGGCAAAATATAAACTATCTGTATTTGTCTCTTTTACCTCCTGGGAAGAACTAATTTTTGAATAAAGGAATACCGTAATTAATAGAAGGATATACCGTGGCATAAAATAGTGTTAGGTTTACTGAATCTCAAATTTAACTTTTATAATGAGAATTCTATCAATTATACATTTGGGAGTTTTAACTTTCTCAAATTAAATCATTAGATTCTTTTTAAGAAAATTCAGAGATAAGCATGCATATGAAAATAAACGATGTAAAGGGAAACATAAGTCTTAATAATGAGGTACAAATGCCGTATTTCGGCCTTGGAGTCTATAAGGCCAAGGATGGTAAAGAAGTAATAAATTCGGTCACTTTTGCCCTTGAAAATGGTTACCGTTTAATTGATACGGCCTCATTTTATGATAATGAAGAGGGAGTGGGTAAAGCAATACGGAATTCAGAGATACCGAGAAAGGAAATTTTTGTAACCACCAAACTTTGGATAGATGATCAGGGGACAAATGCTACCCGAAATGCTTTTAATAAATCTCTTAAAAGGCTGGGCCTCAAATATGTTGACCTTTACCTGATTCACTGGCCTGTCCCTGGAAAATATCTTGATAGCTGGAAAGTGCTCCAAGACCTTTATAATGAAGGTAAATGTAAGGCAATCGGGGTGAGTAATTGTTTGGTTCATCACCTGGAAAGCCTGAAAAACCTTGGCGGGGTTCAGCCGATGGTGCTGCAGAACGAGTTCCATCCTCGTCTAATTCAGCAGGAGGTTGTAGATTATTGCAAGGCCAATGCTATTCAATATCAGGCCTGGTCGCCGCTTATGAGAGGAGAGCTCCTCGATAACTCAGTTTTAAAGTCCATAGGAGAGAAATACGAAAAAACGGCTGCCCAGATAATTCTTAGATGGGATCTTCAAAAAGGTGTCGCAACCATTCCTAAAAGTGTCCACCAAGACAGGATTCTTGAAAACTCTCAAATATTCGATTTTGAACTTTCGGAAAACGACATGTCAAAAATTGATGAATTAAATAATGAAACCAGGACCGGTGCGCATCCTGATGATTTTATGAAGCATTTTGACAGGTAAAAATACTTTGTTCAAATTCTTTTTGATAAATGAAATAAAGCTGTTTAATTTGCAATCCAATTTCGGGATGTGGCGCAGTCTGGTAGCGTATACGCATGGGGTGCGTGGGGTCGCTGGTTCGAATCCAGTCATCCCGACTTAAACAAAAAAACCTCTGTCTTTACAGAGGTTTTTTTATTGAAAAGGATGATATTTTAATTGTTATTGGCTGGAGTTATCATTATATGGGCTCGATGAGTTCCGGGATCCATTAACCATGGCATTCCTGGAGCTTCCGGTTTTAATGCTAGCCCGGTAGATTCTGCAGTGGCAAAGGGAACATAAATTACATAGCGAATTTTTCCATCTTTCAAATTACCGGTTTCTTTATCATAATTATCCTCCTCTCCCCAATATACATAAAGAGTGCTTGGGGAATCTGGCATTTTTAATTTACCAGACTCAACCTCTATTTGGCGAGTCTTCCTTTTGTCCATTTCAGACATTCCTTGAGAACTAAGTTCTCTTCCCCGAGCCATAAAGGGTTCTAATTTGTTTGAATAACAGGCAACTTTGATCCCTTCCACTGAAGGGTCGTCTGCGATGCAGATCATATTATTCGAGCCTTCTCTAAGAACCACAAATTCTCCATCCGGGTTATATCCAAATACTTTTGCTGCAGCTCTGTCCGCTTCAGGCGCGGCCATTACTGCGGTCTTTATCTGAATCTCTTTTGGTAGGATCTCATTTTGGGCAATGGTGGAAATACATATAAATAATCCGGAAATAAAAAACAGGGTTTTCATAATTGTATTTTTTGATTTAGTTGTTCTCTACAAGATAGAAACTCAGGACATTAGTCCTCGTTAAATTTTCAATAAATTCATTAATTAGTATACATCGTTCCGTCTTGGGGAACCGATTTACCGAATAGCCGTTTCACCTCAGGTTTGGTGAGTTCGATTATGGTAAATACTCCTAATAGAATTCCTAAGATACCTGTTAGACAGTTTACTATCGCCATTACGAAAATAAAATCGTAGTTCTTTAGTTCTCCCAGGTACTTACCTGCTAGTATAGTTAGGGTTCCGAAAACCAGACCAAGAAATAATATGAATAAGCCAAGTCCTATAAATATCATTCCTGCCATTTGACTCTGCTCATCAGTTTCATTGGCAAAAAGAAATCCTCCAAGGACGATATATAATAGTGGAAAAAGACAAAATATAAGATTTAGGATGCCTTTTACGATGAACAGAATTTTAAAGGTATGGAGATTATTATTTGCACTCATCGTAAATAAAATTTAGAAACTCATTAGATCTTGATATTAAAGATAGCTATAATATCCTTTATTTTTCTGCTACTCTCGCTTTTAGAACTAGAAAATTGAGGACTCCCAATTATATAAACAAGTTGTAAAAAACTGACAAGCAATTATTTAACTTAATTCTGTATCTTTAAGAAGCATTTTGAATTATTAACCAAAAAATTATAATTATGAAACGATCAATTGGCTTCATTTTAATTCTCCTTTTCAGTTTCGGAGGATTTGCACAAGAAAAATATTACCTGACTTTTGAATTTATGAAAGTAGATAATGATCAGGAGACTTTTTATACTGAAACTGAAATGTTCTGGGAAAAAATTCATGAACAACGAATAGCCAGCGGAGACATTGTTGGTTGGGATCTTTGGCAGTTACTGCCAGGAGGTGAAGATCAGGGATATCAATATCTCACAGTTACAGTTTTTGACAGCGCTGAAAAAATGATGAACGCCGGTAGCGGTATTCTGGAAAGTGCTAAAATGGCTTATCCAAATCTTAGTGATGAGGAGCTGGATAATAGGTTAAATATGGCAGGAGGAGCAAGGGATCTTGCTGTAAGACTGTTTATTGAATCTGTAGATTATACGGAGGATGATTATCCCATGAATCTTGGGTCTGTCGCAACCATTGATATGATGAAAGCTACAGATGGGAATTTGGCGAGCTACGAATCAGCCGAAACTAATGTTTTTAAGCCCATGCATCAAAAAATGGTAAATGCAGGTGCTAAAGGGAATTGGCAATTATTAAGGGTATTATTCCCTTATGGATCTGATGTCTATGCAACCCATATAACTGTGAATATGTATGATGATATGAATCAGTATTTAAGTGCAATGAACTTTGATACAGGTATGAGTGATCAGCAGGTTAGCGATATGGAGAAAAAACGCGATATGAGATGGGTTTACCTGGCAACGCTTGTTAGAAAGGTGAGATAATTTTTTTAATGATTCTTCGGAAAATCTTTTTCAGCTTATTATAGCTGAATAAGATTTCCGCTGAAATCGTTCAAATATGCTTCCTTATTTAGCCAATTTCCTCATTCTTTTAGGTCCATACCATAGCCAAAATCCTGTAATGGTAAATACCAGAAGAGCTATTCCCATTACCGAAGTGTAAAAAAGTTTGAAATATCCTGTTCCACCTAAATAACTATCCACTATAGAACCATCATGGATATTTTCGATAAGATCTGAGTTTCTCTTTCCTATATTTAAAACCTCACCAGTGGCTCCGTCGAGCTGAATTCCATAATAGTGATCTTCAAAAATGAATTTCACCATACCTTTCTCCTTTCTTACATCAATTCTGTCCATACGTATTGAAAGCTTAGGGGAAATAGAGTCATGCAATACTTTAATTGCTTTTTGATGAAGTGAATCCAGCGGTAACCATTCAGAAAGCTCAGTGGAAGTACCCTCATAAGATTTAGGAAGCAGTATTTCGCCACTGTCTTTTTTCCATCCAAGCAAAACCCCTGTTATAGAAATGAAAAAGAAAAATATAAATAAGAGTGCACCAGTAGTTCGATGAATTTTTCTAAAGATCCTTAATATTTTGGCCTGTTGTTTTCTTTTTTCGCTATTACTCATATGCTGTAATTCCCTTGTACTTTAAGGTGCGCCAAAATAATGAATTGTTCTTAAATTCTAATCTAAATGATTAGAGAAAGAAAGCTGGAAATTATTTTTAATGTATTGAGGTTAGAAAAACTTAAGCCTGTAAATTCTTATTCTTAACTATTCTAATAAATTAGGATTAGGCATTTTTATTAAATCAGGCTATTTTTAACCAATCGACTTAATTGGAAAATAATTTCAGCGTATGGATTCTGATGAATATAATATTCCTTCTGAAACTAAAATAGGCCACATTCATTTGAAAGTGTCTGATGTGGAAAAGTCTCTCGGGTTCTACAGGGATTTACTCGGATTTAAGGTTACCCAAAGAATGGGTAAAAGTGCCGTTTTTCTTTCTTCGGGATCGTATCATCATCATATTGCTCTAAATACCTGGCATAGTTCAGGAGCAGGCAGAGCCTCCAAATCTGGCGTTGGATTATTTCATGCCGCGATTTTATACCCTACGAGGAAGGATCTGGCAGTTATCGTTAAAAGGCTATTTGATAAGGGGTACCCTTTGAGCGGTGCCGCTGACCATGGTGTTTCTGAGGCTGTCTATCTTGATGATCCCGACGGTAACGGGATCGAGCTATACTGGGATAAACCAACCAATGATTGGCCAAAAGATGCAGGGGGTGACCTGGAAATGTATACCGAAAGACTTGATCTAAATGATTTACTAAGTTTGGTGTGATGTTTCCAGACCTTCTGAATAAAATCTCTTTTTAAGCCAGAAGGAAACCCTTACCAATAATATTAATGCGGGAACTTCTACCAAAGGTCCTATTACACCAGCAAATGCCTGTCCGCTATTCAAACCGAATACCGCTATTGCGACTGCTATGGCCAATTCGAAATTATTACCGGCTGCCGTAAATGAAATCGATGCATTTTTATCATACGAAGCTCCCATAAATTTGCTGAGGAAGAAACCAATTAGGAACATTAAACTGAAATAGATTAGAAGTGGAATAGCGATCTTAACCACGTCCAGGGGAATCTCTACGATTAATTCTCCTTTTAGTGAGAACATTAGGATTATCGTTAATAATAATGCAATAAGCGTCATTGGTGAAACTGCAGGAATAAATCTATTTTCATACCACTCAGTACCTTTTATTCTAACCAGTATAAATCTGCTAAGAATCCCCAGGGCAAAGGGTATTCCTAAATAGATCGCGACACTTTCCGCAATAGTGGCAATGGAGATATCTACAATAGCCCCTTCAAATCCAAAAAAGGCTGGAAGTTCAGTAATAAAAAGCCAGGCGTAAAAACTGTAAGCAAAAACCTGGAAAATACTATTTAAGGCTACCAGACCTGCTCCATATTCACTACTTCCTTCAGCAAGATCGTTCCAAACCAGGACCATAGCGATACAGCGCGCAAGACCTATCAAAATTAAACCCACCATGTATTCAGGTTCATCTCTTAAAAAAATAAGGGCAAGCAGAAACATTAGCAATGGACCTATCACCCAATTTAAAATTAACGATATGCTTAAAATTTTTACATTCTTGAATACTTTAGGTAATAATCGGTATTTAACTTTTGCCAGGGGAGGATACATCATTAAGATCAGACCAATAGCAATTGGGATATTTGTTGTTCCACTACTGTAGGAATTGATACTTTCCGGGATGGATGGTAAAAAGTAACCTAATCCCACTCCCAGAGCCATTGCTGCAAAAATCCATAAGGTTAGATTCTTATCCAGGAAGTTTAGTTTTTTCATTTCTGTGATTGGTTGAAAACATAGAACATTTCAGAAGCGATCTGGTTACTTCTCTCATCATATTTTTGGCTTTCCATTGCAGTGCCATCAAACGCTTTTGGGTCCTGGTAGTCAAGAGCAATTCGATCCTCAGCTCCCGGAATAAATGGACAATTTTCATCTGCATGGGAACAGGTCATCACGGCTGCAAAACTATCTTTTGGATTTTCATGGGCATCATATACCTTCGAATAACAGGTTATTGCATCCTTCTGGCTGGAATAGCTCACTTTAATCTTTGGATTTCTTCCTTTATTCTTGGTTATGATGAACCCGGCTCTTTCTAAGGCTGCAATGGCATTTAGATGAAATTCCGTTTCCTCAGTACCTCCCGAAAAACTATTTATTTGCAATCCCCAGTACTCAGAAATGCATTTCGCCCAGACCTGGGCTAACTGACTTCTCCTGGAATTATGAGTACATATGAAGTTAAGTTGAATGCCTTCCTTTTTATTTTTTTTTGAAATAATATAGTCGATGAGCGGTTGAAGTATTTTCTTCCTTTCCTCCGAAATCTCGAGTTGGGCAATTTCCTCGATCTTACTTTCCAGAACCGGAAATAATTTAATTATTGGCATATAAAACAGATTAACAACATCCTGAATCAGGTACACAAACTCCGTTCTGCAGATCAGATAACCTGATGCGAGGTTTTGGTTTTGCAGGAATCCCGCATTTGTCTTTGGCCATACAATCAGTTTTTGTATTGACCAAAAGGAATTCGTCATCTTGAAAATCGAGATTAAATTTATTTATACTTATTCCCTGATATTCCACTTCGATATCAACATTTTTTAGGCTGAGCTTAGCACTGGCCATTTCAACGATTTTTAGCAGTTTCCCAGGCGGAAGCCGATGTCCATAATCGTTCGCTTCAAAAAGTTGCAGAGAAATCTTTTCTTCATTTCTTAATTGGCCTCCGCAGTCTATATAATCCTTTCTTATTTTTCCTATTTCGGTAATATGGAAATGTTTCGGCACCCGGTTTCCATCAGGTAACCTGAAACTTAGTTCTTCAAGATTTTGCAGATGATTTTTAAAATCATTTAAATTCATAACCCATTATTTAGATCGTAATATTACGATTGTGTAAATTAATTTTTTTTAGCAGCAATTATCGGGAGTGAGGCTCAATCCTTTATTAAACATTTCTTTAAAGGTCTCGCTTATTGTTTTCCATTTATCAGGATTAATACAATAACTTATACTCACCCCTTCGATAGTTCCCTGGATAATCCCTACGTTTTTTAATTCTCTTAAGTGCTGACTAATGGTTGCCTGGGCCAGACCCAATTCCGGGACCAGTTCACCATTCACACATCTATTGGAGGAAAGCAGGTACTGAATTATTGCTATCCTGGCCGGATGTGCAAATGCTTTGGCAATAGTAGCCAGATCATTCTGTTCTTTTGTAAATAGATCTGTTTTAGTGATTCCCATTTTAGCTAAAAATATATTGCAATATTACGATGAATAAAGATCCGGACAATTGGAAATAGCATAAAAATTATAGAAAAATTAAAGGCTTAACCATTCTCCGTCCCTGGAGGCCGATTCATTTATTTTTTCAACTATAGCTATATCCTTTAAACCTTCTTCTCCGGGGACTAATACTTCGGTGTCATGAATAATAGTTAATGCATCATCGTCCATTTGAACTGCCTGTTGATTTTTCCCCATCGGAGCTAGGATCTTCCCATCACTCGTTCTGCCCTGGACCCCGGAATAAGATTGCATTGGTCTTAGATAATACCAGCCATCAGTACAGTCGACTTCTAAATTATTGATGTTTTCTCCAAAACTGGTTTTTCCATCTACAATTATCTCATTTGGAAATTTCAGACGGAAATTAGTGGTTTCGTCTACTTCAGTGAATATTCCTGGACGGTCTGTAGACTGAGTTGCTGAAACCGCTATTGGTTCAAGACCTGTAGAATATCTTGCGGCGTTTATGGAATAAACTCCCATGTCATAGATCGCTCCGCCTCCCATTTCTTTTTTAAGCTTCCAGGGGTTTATAGTTCTTCCATTATATCCGGCTTCAGAAATAACATGTTTAATGCTTCCGTAAGGTTTCGTTTCAGCCCAGCCCATGATCTTTTTAGTATTAGTTTCATGTTGCATCCGGTAACCAATAGATAATTTCACCTTATTTTGTTTACAGGCCGCTATAATCTTCTGGCATTCTTCGGCCGTTCTTGCCATTGGTTTCTCGCACCAAACGTGTTTTCCTGAATTGGCAGCTTTTATGGCATACTTGGCATGTAACCCGGTTGGAAGAACGATATATATAACATCTATATCATTATTATTAGCGATCTGATGCATGTTTTCATAATTATACACATTTGCATCCTTGATTCCATATCTCTTTTGCCATATAGGAATTTTTTCAGGACTGCCGGTGACTATACCTCTTAATTCACAATGTTCTGTTAGTTGCAAGGCAGGCGCAAGCAGATCTGTACTATAGTAACCGAGCCCTACTAAAGCAACTCCCAGTTTCTTTTTATCATCTCTGAGTAATAGATTTTTGGGAAATGGCAGTAAACTCCCAGTAATGAATAATCCAGATTTTTTAATGAAATCCCTTCTCTTCTCCATAAGCAATCGTTTTGATTGAATTTAAGGATTTTAAATTAATTTATTGAAGAAAACTTATCCTTGAAAATAAAAAAAGCTGTCGGAGTTTGGACAGCTTTTCGTTAGGTCAGGTTCATCTTAATAATATTCGTAAGTGGTCGTTTCGCCGATAGTTTCTCTTCTTATCGCTTTGCCTTCACTATTAAACTGATAGCTAAAACTATAGGACAGATTAAAACCATTTTCCTCGATCCTGTAAGTTCCTGGAAGGTTTTTTTGAGTAGCTATTGTAGGCACGATCTCATTTACAGGGAACCAGTTGATTTTATCTGAATAGTTCTCGTGGAAGCGTTGTGAAATAACGGCATACCCATCAAACGAGTCATCAGGAATAAAGGTTATCTGCATTCTCAAATTCCCTTCAGTAGAATAAAGAAAAGCGAAGACAAAAGATAAATTATAACCTCCATTGGGATTCTGGTGGTATACTCTTTTGCTCCCTATATTTCCTTCCGGATCATATTCATATTCTGAAAAGGAGGTTTTAACCCCATTTTCAATGATCTCGGAAGAGCGGATGATATCACCGTCCCAATAGAAATATTCATCATGGTTCTGACTATAATTTATCCTACCTATTTTCCCATTTAAATAGTAGTAAGTTTCTGTACCGGTAATCAGGTTCGGGGTTTCCTTTCTCCATTCAATTTTATGAATTTTTCCTTCGGGAGTATAGGAATAAGTGTTTTTCACTTTCCAGTTTCCAGTAATGGTTTCAAAGGATTTAGGTCTTCCGTGAAGCTCATCATCTATCAATTCTACAGTGAGGTTCTTTTTAGTTCCTATGGTAAATCCTTCAGAGACAGACCTAAGTTCAAAATATATATCCTTCATTCCTTTTATAAGATCATCGTTTTCCGGTAGGATGCTAAAGGAGGCAGAGTTGTCACCCTTAATTATATTTAGCGTGATGGTATTATTTGCTGCTGAAGGCATGGTGTAAAAATTAAGTCCTTCAGGAATAGAAATAGCTATCTGAATTAATCCGTCTTTTGCCGCTTTTGAATTAAACTCCAGGTTTACTTCTAATGTACCTGCATTTTCAAATAAAGTTAAATCGTCTCCGAATTCAATTGTTGAATTAGAGGGCTGGGGGATAGGTTCTTGCCAGGGTATACCGTCATCTTCTGAAGAACATGCAACAAGTGACATAATTAAATAACCTAGGAAAATTGATTTGATTGATTTCATTTTTTTAATAATTAGTTGATGATTAATTTGATGACTGGATTTTCGATTTTTCTGCCTCGCAGGAAACGGAGCTGCTAAAGTTTTCCTTTCTGGTTCTTAAATAATTGATCTATAATAGACTAAGACTACTGAGATGAAATTTGGTTACAGCATTCGATTGAATTTTATAAATTATTTTAGATCAATCATTTGGGTACGGTCAAAGATTATAATGGGCTTAAGAATTCCATAATTTTTCGGTTGATTTAATAACGCTTTTCTCGTCCCGGAAGAGACTTCAAGACTGAATTATTTATGCAAAATCACAACCATTTTAATTTAAGATTAAGGAGCTCTCCAGAATTCAACTACAGGTAATTCCTCAAAATAGTCCGGATAAGGATTGTCTTTATTAACTTAGTAAATTAAAATTCCTGGTTATGAAGACTTACTATTTATCCAGATCATTGCTTTTTATTTTTTCGATGATGTTTTCCTTTCAAATCAATGCTCAGGAAACGAAAATTATGATAAGGGCAAAAGCGAAAGACGCTAAATTTATAGGTACATCTATTGGAGGAGCCAAGGTTATTGTAAAAGATGCCATAACCGGGGAACTGCTTGACGAAGGGATAACTTCAGGGAGCACAGGTAATACCAAGTTAATAATGCAGGAGGCCAAAGAGCGCTATAAAAGCCTGTCTGAAGAATCTACTGCAGGTTACATGGCTGTGCTGGATATTCAGGAACCTAAATTTATAACTGTGGAAGTCCTCGCACCCTTTACTAAAAAGCAGGCTCTGGTAAAGAGCAGTACCCAGCTTTGGGTAATTCCCGGGAAGGATATTACAGGGGATGGTTTGATTTTGGAGATTCCGGGTTTTGTGGTTGATATCATCTCTCCCCAAACCCATGAAAGAATAGCCGCCGATAACCAAATAGAATTGAAAGCTAATGTGGTTATGATGTGTGGATGCCCAATAGAGAAGGACGGATTGTGGGATGCAAATCAATATGAGGTTAAAGCCGTGATAAAAAATTCCGAAGGAAAGTCTGTTTCTGTAGTGATGGAACAAAGGGAAAAACCTAGCACCTTTTATGCTGAAACCTCGTTGGAAAAAGGCTTGTATGAAGTAACAATTTATGCTTACGACCCGGTATCGGGGAATACAGGTCTCGACAAAACCAATATTATCGTAAACTAATTTCTATTCTTTAAGTAAACCTAGAGACTGGATGGTTCTTAATACGCCGTTATTATTGTTGTCGTGTTCGGTCACATAATTGCTGGCTTCAAGAATTTCAGGGTGCGCGTTCTTCATGGCATAACTGTGTTTAGCCACTTTCATCATTTCAAGGTCATTCAGGTAGTCTCCAAAAACAAGGGTTTCCTCCGGACTGATATTCAGTTCCTTTTGAATTCCTTCGATTGCATTTCCCTTATTGGCATCCAGTGCGGTTATATCTACAAAAACCTTTGCGGCTATTGCTACCTTGTAACGATCGGTGTAATCAACAAAATGAGGAAAAGTATGATCTTCAACGCCTTTAAAATTACAAAGGGTGACCTTTAAATAGGTATCATCTACCAAAGTGAGATCTTCCACTATTTTTAATCTTTCGTAGAATTTTGAAACTTCACCAAGAAATTCCCGATCTTCAGTTTCAACATAGGCAGAATCTTTTCCACATAGAACCAGATTGGTATCCGCCAGCTTCCTTCCCATTTTTATAAAACCTCTGGCGGCCTCTCTTTCAATGGGATTTACGTATAGTTCCTTTCCTTTATGGGAGACATAAGTACCATTCTCTGCAAAGAACATTGCCCGGTGCTTAATTCTCTCAAATTTAGCTTCCAGATTGTAAAATTGTCTTCCACTCGCAATGGAGAATAGGATTCCGCTATTAGTCAGCTGTTCTTCAATATCCCAGAACTCAGGATGAATCTCGTGCTTGTCATTAAGCAATGTTCCATCCATATCTGTGACGATCAGTTTTATCATCTTTTCCGGTTTAGCAGGTAAAAATAATCGTTCTGAGGCTTAAATATTTTAATAAAGGTTTAAAATTTCTTTAGATAGTGTAATTGATTCAGATTATATGAAATTAATAAGCAATTAGTTAGCCTCTTTTATTTAAAAATATTCTAAATAACTTTGTGTGTTTCGAATTTAGAATTTAGTTTTGCGCATCTATTTAAAACAAGTCTAAATAAAAATACTTATATAAATGAACCAAAAGACTGGACTTTCGCTTATACTTCTTTTTATTTCACAGTTATTTTTCGCCCAGGATTCAGGTAGTCTTAAAGGAATGATCTATAATTCTTCAGGAGCGCCATTATCCAATGTTAATATAAATATTCAAGGAACCAATCTAGGAGACGAAACAGATGGAAATGGCGTTTTTTTCATTGAAACTGTACCAACCGGAAATTTTTTACTTCGTGTTTCTTATGTGGGTTATGCTACTCGGGAAATCGCTTTTTCCATCGAAGGCGGAAAGGTTACTACACTTTCAGAGATCATTCTTACTTCAAAAGAGGAAGAATTAAATGAAGTAGTACTACGAGGTGATGGAAAGGCCAACCAGTTTGACAGGGAAAAAAGTCAGTTCGTTTCTAAATTACCTTTGAAAAGGATAGAGAATCCTCAGGTATATGATAATATTACTGCCGAATTACTTGATCAACAGGTTGTCACTAATCTTGATGATGCCCTTAAAAACAGTTCTGGTTTAACCAAATTATGGGAATCTACTGGACGAGGAGGTGATGGTGCTGGTTATTATTCACTAAGAGGCTTTCCTGTTCAGCCAACCTTGACAAATGGCCTTCCTGGGGTTACCAATTCTAGTCAGGATCCTGCAAATATTGATAATATAGAAGTTATTAAAGGACCTTCCGGAACTTTATACGGTAGTAGTTTGATCTCCTATGGAGGATTGATAAATATTACCACCAAAAAGCCTTATGATTATTTTGGCGGTAATCTAACCTATACCTCTGGAAGTTTTGGCTTAAATCGTTTTGAAGCTGATATAAATACTCCGCTTGATGAAGAAGGCGATGTTGCTGTTCGATTGAATGCGGCGTACCATACCATCAATTCCTTCCAGGATGCTGGCTTTTCAAAATCTATTTTTATCGCACCTTCCTTAGTTTATAAAGTTAATGATCGATTATCATTTTTTGTTAATACAGAATTCTACAATGGTGAATCCACAAACCCTACCATGTTATTCGTAGATAGGGGAGCACCATTAAGAGCTACAAATATTAAGGAACTTGGTTATGATACCAATCGTTCTTATACCAGCAATGATCTTACTCTTGAAAACCCAAACTTTAATCTCCAGGCGCAAATGAATTACCAGCTTTCCGAAGACTGGGTCTCCCAAACCGTAGTGTCAAGGGGAAATTCCAAAGCACAGGGTTATTATTCTTATTTATATGAAACCACTAGGTTTTACCAGGGAAGGGAAGAAGTAGAAGGGGAGGTTACCAACCTTAACAGCGGTCTTGTTTTTACAAGATATATGAACAAACAGAATTCGACAACTCTTACAACAGATCTTCAGCAAAATTTTATTGGTGATTTTGAGATTGGAGGTATGAGAAACAGATTAGTTGCTGGTCTGGATTATTTTCAAAGGAATATAATAGATAACGGTACCGGTTATCGTGCCAACGGGAATGTTTATATAGGTAATGCCAGCCTTCAGAATGTAAATGAAAGTGTCTTTGGTATCTATAATCCTGAGATTTATATCACCGATAATGATAGCGGTATCCTTTCTACAGCTGCTGTAGATGATATTCTGGAAAACGTAAATAGAAATAATCGAAATACCCAGGAGGATATTTACAGTGCTTATATTTCTAATGTCCTTAATATTACCCCGGCATTATCCGCAATGGCCAGTTTAAGGATCGATCAGTTTGAAAATGAGGTCAATAGTCAAACTGCATTATCGCCTAAGTTTGGAATAGTCTATCAGCCAGTTTTAGATAAGGTTTCCATTTTTGCGAATTATATGAACGGGTTCAGCAATGTTGCGCCAATAGAGACCATTAACCAGGGAACAGGCGAGACGCGAAGAATTGTGTTCGAGCCGGAGCAGGCAACCCAAATTGAATTTGGAACTAAAATTAGTCTTCTTAAAGACAGACTTTTTGCAACGCTAAGCTATTACGATATTGAAGTAGGTAATATTGTTTTAGGCAGCGGATTCGAAGCTACCCAGGACGGTGAACAATATAGTAGGGGAATTGAGGCTAATATAACGGCTACTCCTCTGGAGGGATTGAATTTGATAGCAGGTTTTAGCCATAACCAGAGTAAGGTTACAAAGGCAGCAGAAAATGATGATTTCCTTGGAAAAAGGCCGGAATCTGCAGGTCCCGAAACTTTGGCTAATCTATGGGCAAGCTACAAGTTTACTTCAGGAGTTACAGAAGGTTTTGGAATTGGATTCGGAGGTAATTACGCCAGTGAAAATATGATCTTTAACAGGAACCTGGGAGGTGTTTTTACCTTGCCGTCCTATACCGTTCTTAATGCATCAATATTCTATGACGTAGATAAGTTCTCCATCAACCTCAAATTGAATAACCTTACCAACGAAGATTATTTCAATGGATGGTCTACAATTAACCCACAGGCGCCTAGGAATTTTGCTGCAGCACTTACTTACAAATTTTAAATTCTGAATTATCCGGGGAATCGGTCTTAATTGATCGGTTCCCATTATTTTGATGAAAAATAAAAGAAAACATAGTGTCTTAAAGAAGTGGGCAGGTCGTATTCATTTATGGTTGGGTCTTATAACGGGGCTTATTGTATTTGTCGTAGCAATTACTGGCTGCATTTACGTATTCCAGGATGAAATAAAGGATCAAGTATTCGATTGGAGAAAAGTTGAGCCAAAAAATATTAGCTATGTACCTCCTTCTTCCCTGAGGAGCTCGGTTTCCGAAAGATTTCCAGGTGCCAGTAATGCTTTTGTTATCTATTCCGGAAAAAACAGGCCTGCATCAGTCTATGGAGTTTTTGAAGAGACAGAATATTATTTTCATTTTAATCCATATACGGGTGAGTTTCTTCACGCTCAGAATTTTAATGAGGACTTTTTTGATATAGTTCGAAGGCTTCATATGTATTTACTCCTTCCAAAAGAAATTGGCCGACAAATAGTAGGGATTTCGACATTAATATTCATTCTTATGCTTATTACCGGAGTAGTACTTTGGTGGCCAAAAAAATTTAGGAATCTTAAGCAAAGTCTAAAATTTAAGCTTAAAGGGCGCTGGAGAAGGATCAATTATGATCTCCATAACGTAAGCGGTTTTTATATCCACATAATTGCTTTTATCATAGCGGTTACCGGCTTATATTTTTCTTACGATTGGGTAAGTGAAGGCCTATACAAATTGGGTAATCTGGGAAGAGAATATAAATCGGATAAGGTAGTACAGGAGGTAGCTCCGGCAGAATCTCTTAGTTCAAAAAACCCTATTGATGTTGCTTTCTATAAAAGTATAGAGCTTATTCCCGAACAGGACATGTATTTCGTCTGGGATAATGGAGAAAACTCACCAATTAGCACAGGAGCTTATCCAAAATCACTTAATTTTGATCACCAGTCTAATTTTTATTTTCATCCCCAAACAGCCGAATTATTACAAACTCATTATTATTCCGAAAAAAGTCCCGGGATGCAACTTCAGGAAATGAGTTACGGATTGCATACAGGCCAGTATTTTGATCTTCCGGGAAAAATTATTGTATTCATTGCCGGAATATTTGTTGCTTCCTTACCGATAACCGGATTTTTAGTCTGGTATGGAAGAAAGAATCGTTTGGCACATCTTACAAAGTAGGACTCTGGAAAATCACAGCATCCACAATTCCACTGAATAAGGCTAACAAAATTGCTAATAATACAGAAGACCAGAATCCTTCTGTTTTGAAGTCGGAAGTTAATTTATCCGCTAATTCAATAATTATGGCATAAACGATTATTCGGGTAATGAATCCAAGGCCAAGAAAATAGAATATACCTAATGTAGCCAGGTTTAGAATGACTGATAATAACCAGCTAAGAAGAAAACTTAAGATCCCAATAATGAATGCGACGACTACCGCAGATTTAAATCCTTTAAGGTGAACACTGGAAAGGAATTTTGCTGCGATTAGAAGCACTATAGCATCTACTATCACATGGACTACCCACTGTAACATAATTGATGGTTTTTTGGTTGTTAGTAGACCTAAGATAAGAAAAAACCTAAATACCTAAGCAAAATCGATTATTCCACGAGTCGGGGTTTCAGCGTTCTGGGTTCTTTTTTTAAGAGAACTTCCCAAAGTGCCTTGAAATTTGCAAGTTTTTCCCTTTGTTTAAGTCGGTTTTCTGTGGCATAATGGCCCTGATCCGCGGCTAGGCCAAGATAGTTTAATCCCAGATTTTTAGCTATAAAGAGAGTTCTTGGTAAATGGAATTGCTGGGTTACAACTATGGCATCCCGTACATTAAATAACTTACCGGCCCGATACATACTGTCATAGGTGTCTAGCCCGGCATGATCTGCCCGGATCTTAGCGGTGTCAATACCTTTTTCATTTAGGTAGTTTACCATGGCAGAAACCTCATTATAATCATTAGACCTATGATCTCCGGTTACCAGGAAGTTTTTAACTTTGTTAGCATTAAAAAGCTTGATGGCGGTGTCTACGCGGTCCTGTAGAATAGGGGAGAGTTTTCCATCTGCATGTACGCTTGCTCCTAGAATAATGACGGTTTCGGCTGAAGGAATCTTAGTAAGATCTTTATAGATGCGGTCTGAAGTATTCCTGAGAAATATCGTTTCCAGTGCAAGAACGGCGAAAATCACAAAAACAAGACCGATAACAAAAGCCAGGATAAATTTTTTGAGTTTCTTCATTTCAATCTGAAGATTTAAACTCGAATATAGCCATAATAATTGGATGTATTTGATTAATCTATATCTTAACGCTACACCAGGCATAGACATTGTTTACCTTTGTAAAATAATACCAGGATAAATCATGAGCAATCTAAAGGCCCTTAACTGGCGATATGCGACCAAGAAATTCGATCCTTCAAAAGAACTGAATGATGAAAAGATAGAGGTGTTAAAGCAGGCTTTCAATCTCACGGCAACCTCATATGGTCTTCAGCCTCTTAAGATGATCATTGTAAATAATAAGGAGATACAAAAAAAACTTCGGGAATTCTCTTACAATCAGCAGCAAGTGGATACGGCTTCTCATGTTCTTATCATTTGTATAGAGAATGAAGTAGGTGAAGGTTTTATCAATGATTATTTCAAAAGAGTGAAACATATCCGGGAAACCCCAGACGAAATTATTAAGCCTTTCCAGGAATTTCTTGTTCAGGATTTTAAAGCTAAAGCTCAGGAAGAGATCGAAGCTTGGGCAATAAATCAGGCCTATCTTGCACTTGGCACCTTACTTACAGTTTGTGCGGCGGAAGAGATCGATGCCTGTCCCATGGAAGGTTTTGAGCCGGAAAAATATAATGAACTTCTGAACCTTAAAAAAAGAAATCTAAAATCTGTTCTGGTACTTCCGGTAGGTTACAGGGCAGAGGATGATATGTTCTCCAAATTTAAAAAAGTAAGACGCCCTCTCGATGAGGTGATAATCGAAATCGATTAATAACTAACGTATTCGGTAATTTCTAGACCGTATCCAATCATACCAACACGTTTGGTCTGCCTGGTATTTGATAATAGCCTTATTTTATGTATCTCCAGATCATGAAGAATCTGAGCTCCAATTCCAAAGTCTTTATTGTCCATTTTCACTGGCGGAGCTTTTACAGATCCTTTTTTCTGTCCTTCTTTTAATTCAGAAAGCCTGGTAAGAAGATTTAAGGATTGTGTAGCAGGATTGATAAATACGATTGCCCCACGACCTTCCTCATTAATGGCCCTGAACATATTGTCCAGTTTTTTATCGGCATCATTGGTAAGTGTCCCTAGGATATCATTGTTTACCAGGGTTGAATTCACTCTAACAAGAATTTCTTCATCTGTTTTCCAGTGGCCTTTAGTAAGGGCAATATGTACCTGGGAGTTAGTAGTTTGTTTATAGGCTCTCAACCTGAATTTTCCGAACCTTGTTTCTATATCAAAATCCTCTTTTTTCTCAATGAGAGAATCATGTTGCATTCGGTAAGCAACAAGGTCTTCGATTGAAACTATTTTTAGATCGAACTTTTTAGCTACCTCCATCAATTGAGGTAATCTGGCCATCGTTCCATCTTCGTTCATGATCTCAACGATCACCCCTGCGGGCTCGAATCCTGCAAGTCTGGCAAAATCAATCGCAGCTTCCGTATGCCCTGTACGTCTTAATACACCTCCTTCTTTAGCTTTAAGAGGGAAAATATGTCCGGGCCTGTTAAGATCATGCGGTTTTGTTGAAGGATCGATAAGAGATTTGATAGTTTTAGCTCTATCTGCTGCGGAAATTCCAGTGGTTACTCCATTTCCTCGCAGATCAACTGAAATAGTAAAAGCAGTCTCCATCGGGTCGGTGTTATTCCCAACCATCATTTCAAGTTTCAGCTCATTGCATCTGGCTTCAGTAAGAGGAGCACAAATAAGGCCTCGGCCATGAGTCGCCATAAAGTTGATCATATCTGGGGTAACCTGCTCGGCTGCTGCCAGAAAATCGCCTTCATTTTCACGATCAATATCGTCTACCACGATGATGATCTTTCCCTGCCTGATATCATCTATGGCTTCCTGGATGCTATCCAATTTCACTGAATACTGATTGTCTTCGCCTTGGGCCATATAGTTTTATTTCGCTGGCTGCAAAGGTATTTATTCTGTTTTACTTTTCTCCCTGATGATCCCTGCTTTTTTAAAGAGTTTTTTGAATGGCTCGAGGAAATTATCGAAAGCGAAAAGACCCTGGTCGGTTGTAGCACGGTAGGTTAGATAAATCCCTAAAGGAAGCATGATCCAGGTGGAAAGCCAGGTGGCAACGAAAGCGCTAATACTCCCATCTTCAGCAGAGTTCTTGGCGAATATTCCTATAAAATGATAGGTAAGAAATAGTATTATAGCTACTACGATTGGTAAACCGA
>CAYWAB010000032.1:0-20013 GCA_964456105.1 uncultured Christiangramia sp.
ATTCTGCCGTCCGTAACCGTAACCGGATTTACGCTAAAATCTACTTCACTGTTTTCAATAGCCTTCAGAAGACTTGCTAGATCAGGATATTCCTTAAATTCATAATTGGTCTGTAAGCGTTCATTCACCATTTTCCAGGACTCTATACTTAATCCTGCATAACCCTGTGTCCTCTTTATTACGAAAGGCGGAGTTTCCGTGATTCCTATAATAAGTTTTTTTTCCGCCTGTAAAGAATCTATTTGCTGGGCAAGGGATTTGGAAGTAAGCCCGAAAAACAGGAAGATGGTTATAAAAATTCTGAAAAAATGCATCCAATTTTATTTAAGATTCCGAATTTAACTTTTTAAGCCTATTCATGAAATTATTTATCTGGAGAATCTTTCTCAAAAATATATGCAAGATTAAGTCTTTTTCTTCCGAATTGTCTGGCTTTTTGAACATCGTCGCCCATGTAAATATCAATTCTTCTTTTCCATCGGTGATGCATCTTGTCCTTAACAAGGTAAGTCCCTTCAAATCCCTCAATCTTCACCGGAGCGTTATGGTCTAATCCCATTTTGATAAGGTCTCTGCTTACGGCGATCACGTTCATTCCCGGTTTCAATGTATCACCCCAGGCAGTCACCTTTGCGTCACCTTCGGTTTGTGAAGAGACGGAATTATAGGCTGTCGCGGTAACACAAATAGTGTCCCAGTCGATATCTTCTTCCTGGAAATTAAAATCTTTACAAGACAGAAGTACCGTTAAAAGACTTATTAATAAAAAAGAAATTTTTATTCTGGAAAACAATCTTCTCATAAACCTTTTTCGATTTATAAGGTGAATCCTTCACGATAATTTCTTCGAACAAACTGGTTAGCCTCATCAAAGTTGGTGACCTTCATATTTTCGGCATCCCAGATCATTTTAATATCGCGTCCCGGATAATTTACGGCATTTCTTCCGTTAACTACAGTGTTTTCACGAATATCATATCCCCTGATGGCCAGGTTCGCTATAAGAAGAGATTCTGTTAGTGGACCTGCAATTTCAAAAGGCGAGCTAACAGGTTTTTTACCATAACCGGCAATAGCTGCTTCCACCCATTGAGCATAATGACCATCCATGCCTCCTTCAACCCGATCGTACTTTTGAGGAACATTAACCTCGTCTGTTCTGGATGTAGGAAGTAATCTTGGGTTCAATCCATAGGTACCGCACATCATTTTACCTTTGGAACCAATGATTAGAGCACCGTTCCCGCCATCTCCAAAGGTTTCTTCAGGACCTAATTCCTCTGGCCTCATCGGTTTAATTCCACCGTCCATCCAATGCACGGTGATATCTTTAGTGTCTTTTCCATCCATGCTCATTATCACGTGGCTAGAAGGAGGACAGCTTTCAGGGAAATAACCTCTCTGGAATTCATCAACATATACGCTACCCACACTGCATTCCACAGTTTTCGGATATTTCAATCCAAGAACACTGAAGGGCGGTTCAATAAGATGGCATCCCATATCACCTAAAGCACCTGTGCCATAATCCCACCAGCCCCGCCAGTTGAACGGAACCAGTCCGTCCACATATTCCTTGTAAGGTGCGGTTCCTAACCAAAGATCCCAGTCAAGCTCTGCAGGCACTGTAGACGTTGTATTTGGCCACGGAATCCCTTGGGGCCATACCGGACGGTTGGTCCACACATATACCTCTTTAACTTCTCCTATCAATCCTGCGTCATACCATTCTTTCTTTTTTCTTACCCCATCACCGGAAGCACCCTGGTTTCCCATTTGGGTGACCACCTTATATTTTTCTGCCGCTTCTGTGAGCATCCTGGCTTCATAGATATCATGAGTTAAGGGTTTCTGCACGTAAACATGTTTTCCGCGCTCCATGGCTGCCATGGTTTGTACAGCATGATTATGATCTGGAGTTGAAACCGATACCGCATCGAAGTTATCTGCCTCTTTATCCATCATCTCACGATAATCCTTATAATATTTCGCTTTTGGGAAACGAGCCCGTGAAGCCGCAGCCCTGCGATCGTCTACATCACATAAAAAAGCGATCTCAGCTTTTCCGCTCTTGTAAAAACTATTAAGATCTGATTCTCCTTTACCCCCTACTCCAATTCCTGCAATAAGCAATTTATCACTTGGCGCAATAAAACCTGGACCTCCCAAAACATGACGGGGAACGATCATAAAACCTCCCGCCGCTATAGCCGTGCTCTTTATAAAGTTTCTACGCGAACTAACTGATTTTTGATTTTCGCTTTTTTTCATAAGGTTAAATTAAATGAGTTGGTGGAATAATTAATGTGCTTAAAGTTATCGGATTAATAAATAATTTCCAATTTATTCAAAATATGACAAAATGCGTGATAAACGGTTAATATGTCACATAATTTGGGTTTCGGCAGGATACTTGTACTTTTGCAACTTTAAATGGTTGAAAATGAATTTGCAACCAAAAAAATAACAGATAAAAATATATTTATGAGTCAAGTAAAGCAAAATGACACGGTTAAGGTACATTACACAGGGAAACTGGAAGACGGACAGGTTTTCGATAGCTCTGTTGAAAGAGGTGAGCCTATAGAATTCACTCTTGGACAGGGTCAACTTATCCCGGGTTTTGAAAAAGGCCTTATCGACATGGAGGTAAACGAGAAAAAGACTATCAATATACCAAAAGAAGAAGCTTATGGTGAACCAAGAGCTGAATTGATCCAGGAAGTTGAAAAAAATCAGCTGCCGGAGGAACTTAAGCCAGAAGTTGGTATGCCGTTGGTTTCAAAAGGACCTGACGGTCGTGAGATCAACTTGGTAGTTAAAGAGGTTAAGGATAATAGCATCGTAGTGGATGCGAACCATCCTCTTGCAGGAAAAGATCTTGTATTTGATCTTGAAGTAGTTGAGATTAAATAATAATTTCTTCCAAAAAAAATAAGTCCGGGATCTATTTCCGGACTTTTTTTTGCACTTAGGTTAAGATTTTTATAATTCTTTTTTGATTCCTTCCCTCCTTAGTACCTTAGGCTTAAACCATAAAATATAAAGTTATGATAAGAAAAGGATCTGCCGTATGGAACGGTTCATTGAAAGAAGGAAATGGAACAGTTAGCCTGGAAAGCGGAGTTTTGAAAGATGCTAAATATTCCTTTAAGACAAGATTTGAAGATGGAAAGGGCACAAACCCTGAAGAATTGATAGGAGCCGCTCATGCCGGCTGTTTCAGTATGCAGCTATCAGCTTTTCTGTCTGAAGAAGGTTTTACTCCAGATAAACTGGAAACAACTTCCGAGATAACATTCAAAGATGGAGAGATTAAAAAATCACATCTTACGCTCAAAGCACAGGTACCCGGAATCGAGAAAAATAAGTTTGATGAACTTGCGGAAAAAGCAAAATCCAATTGTCCTGTTTCCAAATTACTCAAGGCAGAAATAAGTCTTGACTACAGTCTTAACGACTAAAGTTCAACAACCATGAGTAGCACGAATTTGAGTTTCGAAAAATTTGCGCAGGAAGCACATGCTTATATTAATAAGCTCGCAGAAGACCTAGGACATCCAGACGAAAGTGACCGTGTGCTAAGAATTTGGAGAGCGGTAATGCATACGGTGCGTGACCGGATACATATGGGAGAATCCATGCAAATAATTCAGTCACTCCCCACCATTTTAAAAGGTATCTATGCCGAAAGATGGCAGTATAGGGAAAAACCTCCTTTAGATTACAAAACTATCGAAGAAATGAAAAATGAGGTTAAAAAGAATCAAAGGTTCTATGGTGAGGAAGATTTTGAGTGGGAAAAACCTACAGAACAAATCATTTTTGTTGTATTAAATTCACTCAAAGATTTTGGAGGTGAAGAAAGATTTGATCATATCCGGCAGCAGATGCCATTGGAGATCAGGAATTTTCTGGATAAATAATACTTATACAAGCCTCTTAAGGGTTTCCCGAACTCGTTGAATGATTGCAGTTGAGGATTCTTGACTTAAAAATAATTTTTGATTGAATTCAATTTCAATTCCCAGATAATCCTCTGGGAATTTTTTTCTTAAATAAGTAGTAAAACCATCTGCTTTTCCAAGATAAGGGTAATTGAGCCTGACTTTCATATCTTGGTAATTCCTGCAGAATTCATTTTTAAAATCCCGAGCCCAAGTTTTTTCCGAACTTCTCCTAGGATCATAAAGTAAGCCTATGTCGCAATTTCTTTCTTCTCCACTTAAAACCGGTGTGAAGGAATGTATGGATAGATGTAATACCTTTTTTTGTTGAAGCAGAAAAGATCCAATCCTTTTTTCAACTTGTTCACGGTAAGGCTGATAATAGTTGGTAATTAGCTTTTGTTTTATTTCCTTAGGAAGTTTTTCACTAAAACGAGAAAACAATGATCTGTGGTGCAGAGAACGATTGGTCTCTATTATCAATCTGCTTATTTGCTGATAACTGCTAAAATCTGCTATTGGTTCAATTTCTTTAAACACTTCAAAAGCTCCTGGGTCATAAGCCTCGTGAGTTTTCAGAATTGTAGGGTCATCCTCAAATAAAATATTGAATTCCTCAGGAATGAAAGGAAAAGCATGTTCACAGGTAATTATGAGTTTCATGGTCGAAACATTCGGTTTTCCTGAAGACATTCGGCTAGTCTTTTGTAGGATTTCCGTATGTTGTTAGTACTAAAATCACCTCGAAGGGACTTTAGGATCCGGGTTGCCAATGTACCGTTCTGCAGGATGAATTCAACATGTTTCTGCTGATTCTCGGTTAACCCCGACTTTACTTTTTCGTAAAGGACCTTCCATATTTTTTTTACATCTGAGACCTTATTGAGATCGAAAACCGCCAGGAATTTCTTATCAGTGATCAAGGTATTTTCAGCATCCTTGATCGTTTCATCAAAGATCAAAAAAAGCTCATCCTCATGCCAAGATTTCTGATCCTGTAGGGAAATTAATTCCTCACTAACAAGTAATTTCAACACTTCAATTATAAGTGCCGCAATTGAAATATCAGCTGAAGGATTTTCCTGCAAATCGATTACTCTTATCTCGATGGCATTCCTGTCGAACCTGGAAATAGCTCCCCTCGAATTAAGAAAATGATGGTCTAACAGATTCTCAGTATCAAAAGGTTTAATGGCCTTGATAATAGGTGAAAATATCTTATCGTGGTAATCCTGTTTATTAAAAATCTGCTCAGGAATCACTTTTCCAGCCATTTCAGGAATTTCTTTCTGATTGGTCTTATAATAATGCATGCGGGCATCCTTATAGCCGGTAAATTTTCCATCCAGAACCGGTGAGCTAGCAGCAATTCCAGGGATTATAGGTAATAATAACCTAACGGCTGCATGAAGCTTTTCAAATTCTTCATCATTGGAAAAGGGAAGGTTGATGTGCATGCTCTGGACATTGCTCCAGCCATGGCCTCTGCAATCAAATATCCGGTTATAAAGTGCATAGATCTTACTGTAATCATGTTTCCATAATTCAGTTTCGGTGTAAGGATCCATGGTCGGATGAGATGCAGAGGGCAGCAAACAGGAATCGAATTCTTTCAGCAATTCATTTATTTCCTTTACGTTCTCATGAAATAACTCATCTAAACTATCCAGTTCTGAAGTTGGTCCATTGGTCTTAATTTCTATAACGTGGGCTACGAGTTCATTGCTCCATTCTATCTTACCATTTTCAACATCTGAGGACAGCACCCCGTTTTTCCTGGTAATAAGTTTATCCACAATTGGATTTACCTTAAGATCACCTTTATTGACGAGCATATATTCCAACTCTATCCCGTAAACTTCAAAAAGACTATATGCCATATTCCCTATTTTCAAGCCTGCTCTTTAAAGCAGATAATATATCTGAATAAACCTTGTCCCCGTAATAAGCATCCTCAACCCCTGCATCAATATTAGGATTATCATTGATTTCTATAACCATGGCTTTTCCGTTTACCTCCTTTATATCAATTCCATAAAGCCCTTTACCCATTAATCTGGCTGCCTTAACTGCATTTTTCAGGATCTTTTGAGGCACTTCTTCTATTGGCAGACAATCTGCATTTCCATCCTGATCATCCTTCTTTTTAGCATCCCAGTTATAGATCTGCCAATGGCCTTTTGCCATGTAATATCTACAGGCATAGAAAGGCCTTCCATCCAGGATGCCAATCCTCCAGTCATAATCTGATGGTGAAAACTCCTGCGCGATCACAAGCTCTGATTTTTTAAGCATTTCAGAAACCACCTTTTGATACTCCTCTTCTGTTTTGGCCTTTTTTACACCAAAGGAAAAGGTAGAGTCAGGAGATTTTAGTACCACAGGTAAACCTGTAGTCTCCAATACATTGTTCTTATTATCCTTATGGACAATGACCGTTTTGGGTGTAGGGATATTGGCATTAGACATAGCTTCTGCCATAAAAACCTTATTGCAGCATTTTAAAATTGCATCCGGATAATCCACTATAGCAATATCCTCCTGCTGGGCTTTTCTTGCAAAAGCATAAGCCTCATTGTTAACTTCAGTACTTTGTCTAATAAGTAAGGCATCAAAGGCAGATAATCTTGAAAGATCACGCGGACCAACGATCTCCGTGTAGAACCCCATCTTTTCAGCGATATCCATAAACTTCTTAAGTGCCTTGGAATTACTTGGTGGTGCAACATCCTTTGGTTGCACTAAGATGGCAAGATCATATTCGGCAACATTGGCCCTTGGAGTATCATATCTTTTCTTAGCAAAATACTCCTCAGCAAACTCCAGCATACTTCCCTTGTGATCATCGGAGATCTCAGACTCTGAAATCGCCTTGATACTCTTAATATTCCATCGGTTGCTATAACTGAACTTCACCCTCAAAAAAGGAATTTGAAAATGCCTGAAGAACATAGCGCTCAATTCCTTATATCGTACGGCCAGGTTTTGACCGAAATAGATACTAAGCGTGAATTCATCAGATTTCAGATTCTTGAGCGACCTTTGAATAAGATCATCAAATTCCTCTGATACTATCTTGACAAGTTTGGGTTCTCCCAGGTCTACAAGATTCTTAACCGTAGGTATGGCAAGATGTCCTCGAGCTTCAGCCAAAAGGGAAACATAATAGCCTTTGGACTGATATGAATAATCCTTGCATAAATTGAAAATCCTTGCCTTTTTCAGTGTGGAATATTCAGGATGAGTTAGATAATCCCTGGACGATATTATTTTGACATGCTCAGAGGAAATCGTCCATGTTTCCGGCTGATTTACAACAATATATTTATTCATTAAAAAACTTAAAAGTCAGGTCAAATGTATATCAAAATACAATTCGATTTTAAAAATTAAATAAGACTTGATAATTATTAGTAAATTCAGGGCTTTACCAAAAAAATAATGCCCTCATGAAATTTCAATTAAGTGGTATCCTCCTGTTATCCTGCATATTTACTATGAATTCACAAAAAACCGATGCCGAGCTTTTAGAAAAAGCAAAGACAATTCACAGAAAGGTAATTACCATTGATACCCATAACGACATTAATGTAGACAATTTTACCGAGAACAAAAATTATACAATGAACCTGGATACCCAGGTGAATCTTCCCAAAATGGAAGAAGGAGGTCTTGATGTTAGCTGGTTAATAGTGTATACCGGCCAGGATGAGTTGACACCAGAAGGCTACGCTGCGGCCTATCAAAACGCGATCGAGAAATTCGAAGCCATTCACAGACTTACGGAAAAAATTGCTCCAGAAAAAATAGGTTTAGCTACAAATTCAGCAGAAGTAAGGAAATTGATCAGCGAAGGAAAGAAAGTAGCCATGATAGGAGTCGAAAATGCTTATCCTATAGGATTGGATCTTTCCAGAATCGAAGAGTTCTACGATCGTGGTGCACGGTATATGTCTCTTGCACACAACGGCCATAACCAGCTATGCGATTCGAATACCGGTGAAGAAAACGACGAATGGCTTCATGACGGTTTGAGCGAACTGGGCAAACAAGCAGTTAAGGAAATGAATAAATATGGGATCATGATTGATGTTTCACATCCCAGCAAAGAGGCTATAAAACAAATGTTCGAAATTTCAAAAGCTCCTTTGATCGCCTCTCATTCAAGTGCAAGGGCACTGTGCGATCATAGCCGGAATCTTGATGATGAATTGCTTGCTCTCTTTAAGGAACATGGTGGTGTGGTACAAACCGTTGCTTTCAGCTCTTACCTGAATACAGAAAAACATAATTCCTTTAATGCTGCAAGGGCAGCTGTTTACGAAAAAAAAGCTGAGGAAACTGGATTCACTATTATGCCTCGTGACAGTGTTAGGGCCATGAATTCTAAGGAAAGAAGTTCATATTACCAGGAATACCGGAATATTAGAAATGCTTCGCGAAAAGAAGTAGAACAATTAAAACAGGAGATTTCTCCGGTAGATGTAACCAATTTTGTAGATCATATAGATTATCTGGTAGAAAAAATAGGAATAGACCATGTAGGTATTAGTTCAGATTTTGATGGCGGAGGCGGAATTGAAGGCTGGGATGATGCTTCGGAAACATTGAATGTTACCATTGAATTAGTGAAACGAGGATATACGGAAGAAGAAATTGGTAAACTATGGGGCGAAAATCTTTTGAGAGTATTAGACGAAGTTCAGGCAGTAGCTGAGAATATCAGGAAATCCTGATCATTTCAACCTCACTTCGAGGATATTTGGATCTCCTCCTTTACCTTCATTAGAAATAAACATGCGGCCCGACGGACTGAAACAGATGCCTTCAGGTTGAAAAAATTCTTCTGGATCCAGCAAATGAAGTTTCCTGATCTCTCCTGATTCTGAAACTTCCAGAAGTTTTGGCATTTCAGCATCCAGGACATATAAGCTACCTTCAGGACTATAGGTGACATCTGAAGGCCTGATGAATTTGTCTTCATTTTCAATATGCAATACAGAGAATGCGGGATCATTAAATGCTATACTGAACGCCAAGGAATCCTTAACTAGTTTGCTTTGAGGATCAAAGAGATAAAATGCTTTAAATTCACCTTCATCTTTAGGAAGATTTCTTTCTTTCACGGCAATTAACAAATTTCCATCAGGGGTAGCAGTTAAGCCTTCCACGTTATTCTTATATTCGAATTTGGTATCGATCACCTCTGCCATTTCTACATCAGAAGCAAGTGAGGATATTCTAAAAAGTTTCCCGGTACTCTCCGCTACCCAGAACTCATTATTAAGTCTGGTCAAAGCCTCGTAATCGCCGGGGCCTGCGAATTTGGTTCTATGAACTATTTCTGAACGGCTAAGATCATAGATAAAAACGATTCCCTCTTCATCCTGAACGCACGCGATTTTGTCATTTCCCAGCCAGACCATTCCGGAGATCTCGTCCAGAATATTAGGTAAGTTCCACTTCTCCACGATTTCATAAGATTTCTTCGATTCGTCGAAGTCATAATCATGGTCTTCATAAATTATATATATGAAACCCACGAGCGCCAGTACACAAAAAACTATCGCTGCTGCCCATTTATTCATAGAGTCGGTTTTAAAAATTAAAAATAAATCAATAGCCTACCCGGCCAAAAACATTAACAATACTTTCAACTATATAAATAACATATAATAAGTCTAAATGTTAAATTTAAGTTAAATAGGTACCTTTTATTACCTAGTACTGTAACACATTTGATTACACATCGTCTTTAAAGTAGAACAATCAATAAAAAACAAATATTATGAGAACTTCAGTTAGCCCATTAAAAAGTAGAAAATTATTTATGAACACTTCTGCAAATGCAGACACCTGGAGAAGCAGGAGACAATCAAGTTAATCATCCGTAATCAATCATCAAAATTCATCAATCATGAGAACTTTAGACAGTATTATACAGGATTTCGATAGCAGTAAACAAATTGGTCTATCGCATCGACGACCCTTTTTGAACCTCAAATCTTCAGGCAGATACTTCGATTCATCAAGCAGAATATATTTAGCCTGAAAAATTAAAACTCAATCATCATGGCAATTTTATCAAACATCATTCAAAATTTCGGAGATCACAATGGAAGCAATTTGACTCATCGTCGAGCTTTTTTGAATCTGAAAAGTGAAAACGGACATTCAAGCTGGTACAACAGAAGACGTTTCGTGTAAAAAATCATCAGTAAATAATCATCAATCATCAAAATCATCAATTATGAAAACTTCATCAGCTATTGGCCAAACAAGTAGAAAGACCTTTTTGAACAGCAAAAGTTCTATTAGCAGGGACTGCTGGAACAGCCGTAGACGCTTCATTTCATCAATTTAAAACCTGAATTTATGAAGGCAATTTTAACCTAGCCGATGAGCTTTAGTTCATCGGCTTTTAATTTAAGTTGAAATACACTAAAATGGAATGGTCTTGGTTATACTGTTTACTTACTATAGGTAATTACGCAATTAGATGTTAGCCAGGCTAAGAAGACATCCCAGATTAAAATGGGCCTTTTCGATCTTATTAAGCTTTATTGCTCTATTCTTTTTATTTTTCGGAAGCATCTATTTTGGGTTTTGGGGAAAAATTCCAAATTCCGAAGAATTAAAAGAAATTAAGCAAAGTAAAGCCACCCAGGTACTTTCCAGAGAAGGTGAACTAATAGGCAAATTTTATATTTTCGATCGCCAGCCAATTGATTTCTCTCAACTTCCCTCCCATCTTATCAATGCTCTTATCGCAACTGAAGATGCCAGATTCTATGAGCACGATGGAATAGATAATCGAAGTTTATTCCGTGTTTTTTTCAAGTCTATCCTTATGCAGGATGATTCCTCTGGAGGAGGAAGTACCATCACTTTGCAGCTTGCAAAGAATATTTACGGTAGAAGAGATTTCGGCAGGCTTGGAATTGTGGTTAATAAACTTCAGGAGGCTATCATTGCTAAGCGCCTGGAAGAAATCTACACAAAAGATGAGATCATCGAGCTCTATTTTAATACAGTGCCATTTAGTGATAACACCTACGGAATAGAAAGCGCTGCTTTAAAATTCTTCAACAAACACGCCTCAGAGCTAAATCTAATAGAAGCCGCTGTGCTTACAGGCATGCTTAAGGCCAGTCATTATTATAATCCAAGAATTTTCCCTGAGCGTAGTCGTCTTAGACGTGATGTAGTACTCATGCAAATGGCAAAATACGGGTATTTAAATCAGGAAGAAGCAGAAAAACTAAAACTGGAACCCCTAAACTTGGATTATAGGTATTACAGCAACAATAAGGGTATTGCACCCTATTTCAGAGAACAGGTTCGAAAGGATATAAATGCTCTCGTGGATACTTTAAAAAATAAGGATGGCCGAAAGTATAATATTTACAGGGACGGTTTGATAGTTCATACCACACTGGATCACAAAATGCAAAAAATGGCAGAAGAAGCTGTAATGGAGCATATGATCCAGCTCCAAAAACAACATGAGAACTCTTATGGCAATTCCGCTCCATGGCTTCAAAACAAGAATATCCTCATGGATGCTGTAAGAAAATCTTCCAGGTATAAGAAGCTTGAATCTCAAGGTTTGAAGGAAACAGAAATCTTAAAAAAGCTCGAGGAAAAAAGACCTACCGAACTATTTGAGTATGGCGGCAACAAGACAAAAACTATAAATACTTTAGACAGTGTATCCCATTATTTAAAATTTCTCAATTCCGGATTACTAGCCGTGGATCCTAAAGATGGCGGGGTTAGAGCCTGGGTTGGAGGAATAGACTTTCGTTATTTTAAATATGATCATGTCTCACAAAGTAAAAGGCAGGTGGGCTCCACCTTCAAGCCTATAGTTTACACCGCTGCGCTGGAAAACGGTATTGCGCCCTGCTCCTATTTTTCTATTGAGGAAGTGACCTATCAAGATGGCTGGACACCTTCCAATTCCTCTTCCGAAGAAGAGGACCCACACATGAATTATAATCTTAAAGCAGCTCTGAGCCAATCGATAAATACAATTGCCGTAAAAGTGCTAATGGCAACAGGGATAGAAAATGTTATCGAACAGGCGAAAAAAATGGGATTAGAAGCTGAATTGCCAGAGGTGCCCTCTATTGCTCTTGGCACGGCTTCCCTTAGTGTAGAAGAACTTACTAAAGCTTATACTGCTTATGTAAACGATGGAAAGCCTGCGAAACCTTTTTATATAACAAAAATCGAGGACGGGGAGGGTAATTTGCTTGCCAGTTTTGAACCAAAAATTGCCGGGGAAAGAGCATTTTCTGAAGATACGCGGCAGATCATGATAAATATGATGCAGGAAACAGTAAATAGTGGTACTGCTGCCAGGCTAAGAAATGTATATGGATTGAGAAATGACATTGCCGGTAAGACAGGTACTACCCAGGATAATAAAGACGGTTGGTTTGTGGGATTGACTCCGAACCTGGTCTGTGTCTCCTGGGTTGGGACCGATGATTATCGAATTGGTTTCAAAAACACAAGTATTGGACAGGGAGCGAACTCAGCACTCCCAATATTTGCTAAGCTTATGCAAAAAATGAATCGTAATCCTCAATTCAGTGAAATTACCAGAGCTAGATTTGACAAATTTCCAGAGAGAATTAAGGAAATGATCGACTGTGAGCCTCAAAAGAGGGATAACTTTTTTGAAAGGCTTTTCTCTTCAAATAAAACTAAATTCAGGAAAAAGAAAAAAAGAAAGGATTCTTCCAGAGATTATTTGGTAAGAAGGATAAGGACTCTGACTAAAACTCTTTATTGATCTGCATCCTTAATTTTCGAGAATAATCTTCCTCAAGCCAATCCCGGTAATTCTTTGTGCTTTTACTTATACAATAAGAATACTGTCTTATCCTTGAGGCAATATCATCCTTCAATTCTTTGGCAAGTATCCTGGCATCAAAGACATCTTCGCTATTTTCAACACACATTTTTACATGTTGTTCCATAGACCATTCTAATACAGCTTTTGACTTTAGTCCACGTTTAATAACTTCATCGTAAGCAGCCTCGATATCGAATGTCACATCTTCAGTCTTAGAGAACTGTTCTCTGAGCTCAGGAGGCATTTCGTATTGAAATTCTCTTTCGATATCTTCATCGCTAAGAAGATTCTCAAAATAGAAATCAGGTGACCTAAAGATCTGTTTCCAGTCTACGGGAGAACTCCAGTGCCCAAACCTTGCCATATTATTACCAAGATCGATCACTGTAAATTCGTCCTTTTTCTTTAAAACTCGTGAACCACGACCTATCATCTGGAAATAAAGGGTAAGTGATTTTGTTGCACGGTTTAGAATAATAGTTTCTACAGTTGGTTCATCGAAACCGGTAGTTAGGATACTCACAGATGTTACTATGGCATCCGGGGTATGTTTGAACCATTTTAAAATATCTTTCCTGTCCTGCTTGCTTGTAGTATTATCCAGGTGTCGTATAGGCAATCCTGCATTCTTAAAAGTATGGTAAACTTCAAGCGACGTATTAATCCCGTTGTTGAATATCAAGGTCTTCTTTCCTTTAGACCTTTCATAGTATGCATTAAGAAGCTTTTCCTGCATACTGTAATTCGAATAGAGTTCTTCTGAGGATTTTACGGTATAATCACCATTCATTCCAACTTTAAGATTGGTAAGGCCAACATTATAACTATATATATTTGCCTTGGCCAGGAAACCTTTTTCTATCAATGAGGAAATGGAATCTCCCACGATAAGTTCTCTGTAATTATCCTTCATTGGAAGTTTGATATTGGAACTTAATGGTGTTGCGGTTACCCCAAGAATGAAACATTTCTCAAAGAATTTGAATAGCTACCTAAAGGAATTATAATGAGCCTCATCGATAATGACAAGTCCAATATCCTGGATCTCTAATTTCTCATCGTTCAGGCGATTGTTGAGTGTTTCTACCATAGCCACGAAGCACATGTAGTCGTCCTGATCTGGTAATTCCTTTACCTTACTGTTGATGATCTTATTCCTTACACCAAAGCCAGTTAACATTTTAGAGGTTTGCTTACAAAGTTCGATACGGTGAGTGAGGATAAGTACCTTTTTATTGGTGCGTTGAATATACTCCCTTGTCATTTGAGAAAAAATGACTGTTTTACCACCCCCTGTTGGTAATTGATAAAGAAGGTTATATCGCTCTGGATGTTCCTCTATAACCGCAAAGATCTTATTGATATCTTTTTGCTGATAATCATAAAGTTCCTTATCTACTTTTTTCTTTTCTATTCCGAATGTTTCTACCCCCATAAATTCCTATATCTGTAAGCAATTTTGCAAAAATAAGTCATTTTTAAGGTTAGTTCAAAACTAATTACACGAATATGTTCTGTTAAAGCTCCATGCTGAAATGAAAAATAATTTTAACTTTAAAGTTCCTAAATCTGCATTCAGTTAATACAGCCTTACCGAAAGAATGCTTCCCCCCCGATATTTTTTCTAACTTTTAATATCAAAAAATTTGAAGGGTTCAAATTCATTGTTTGAAAAATATGGTTCTATCCTTGAAGGCTGTGAACTTTTTAAAGGCATGAAGGAGAATGAGTGGGAAGAACTTCTTGGAATCTTTCATGAAGAAGAATGGCCGAAAAATTCCTGCATCCTAAATTCGAATAAGTTCCTTTTCCATTTTCATATTGTTTTAGAGGGTAGAATTAAAATGTACCAGGTGGACGATCAGAGTGATAAGGAACACACTTTATTTCTCCTGATGAAAGGTGACGCCCTGGATCTATTTTGTCTGCTGGACGGTTGTATACATCAGGTGTTTTATGAATGTCTCGATAACATGAAAGTTCTAACAGCGCCCATGGACAAAGTACGGACCTGGTTAGAAAAAAACCCCACGCACTATCAGCACTTTCTCTCCTATACGGGGAAAATGATGCGTACACTGGAATATAACGTCTCCCAGCTTATTTTCACGGATATTTCTACAAGGCTTCTTAAACTTCTGCTAGATAATATTAATAAGAACTCCAAGGAATTGGAACATATCAACGATCTCCCTAATAAGGAACTTGCAAATCTTATAGGTTCAACAAGGGCGGTGGTGAATCGCCACCTCCAGCGATTAAAGAAAAATGGATCTATTAAGGTTTCCAGAAATAATGTGAAAATCCAGGATTTAAAACTTTTATTACGGGAACTGGAAAACGAGAGAAAAAAAACCTAACATTATTAGGATGTGCTACTTAGGTAGTTTTCCTCTTGAGTAATCCAGTATATCTTAGTCCTATCAATTAATTATTCATCAATTAAAATTTTAACATCATGAAAAAGTACATCACTTTTATCGTAGCACTGTTGGGAATAGTATTTATTTCAAATTCCCAGAAAGTTATTCATCTTGAAGAAGCTGAATTAACCTTTGAGCCATCTGCAAAGGTCGTTTTTGAAGATTATGCGAACGGAATTATTAAAGTAAGGGAGAATTATGCAAAACAATTCCAGGAAGACGCGATTCGATTTCTTACAGAAAATTTCGACATCTATCGTTTTATTAGGGAAAATGAAGAAGAGATAGACCAGATCGAAGTAATGGTGAAAAGTTCTAATGGTGTATTGTTAGCTAAATACAGTAGTGAAGGAGAACTACTAGGAACTTTCCAAAAATTCAAAAATATTCCTTTACCAGCAGATATAAGGAATCAGGTTTTCGGAACACATGGGATTGGCTGGACAATGACCAAAAACAAGTATACCGCTGAGGGTCTTTCTAACCGGATAGATAGCGAAACTTATATTGTACATCTTGTTAATGGTAAACAACAAGACAGGTTAAAAATTAGACCTAATCCTGTAACAGGTGTCGCAAGTATTGAGTATGAATAAAATAATCGAATTTATAATTCAAATAAAAACAGGCCACTAGATCTTTTCGTTTAGTATCTCTTATCCCTAAAAAGATATGCGAGTTTAAATAGTAGTTAATGGTTGATCATAAGATCAATAATCAAACTTACGAAAGATCAAGGTGGCCTTAACCTATTCAAATAGATCTGAAGACAGGTACCTATCTCCCCTATCACAGATAATACTTACGATCACTCCACTTTCAAGTTCATCACATAAACGAACAGCCGCAGCGGTTGCCCCACCACTGCTCATCCCTGCAAAAATCCCCTCTTCCTTTGCCAGTCTCCTGGTCATCGCTTTTGCTTCTTCTTCGCTTACCTCTATAGTTCTATCTACTTTAGAGGAATCGAAAATCTTTGGCAGATAAGCTTCTGGCCATTTTCTTATACCGGGAATCCTCGAATTATCTGTAGGCTGCACTCCTACTATCTGAATTTTCTTATTCTTTTCTTTTAGAAAAGTACTCGTTCCCATTATGGTACCTGTTGTTCCCATGGAAGATACAAAATGGGTTACTTTATGATTGGTGTCGTTCCATACTTCGGGGCCGGTAGTTTTATAATGAGCTTTCCAGTTATCTTCATTGGCGAACTGATTCAGCATAAAAAAACCGCCTTTCTTCATTTTTTCTTCCGCATAATCTCTGGATCCTTCAATTCCACCATCGGCATCTGTTAAAATTACTTTAGCCCCATAAGCTTTCATGGTCTGGACCCTTTCCACAGTAGAATTTTCAGGCATTACCAGTTCGATGTCCAGGCCAAATATCCCGGCGATCATTGCTAAAGCTATGCCGGTATTTCCGCTCGTCGCTTCGATAAGTTTAGTTTGCTTATCAATATCTCCCCTATCCAATGCACTTTTGATCATATTGAAAGCCGCCCGGTCTTTCACACTCCCTCCAGGATTCTGACCTTCGAGCTTAAAATACAATTTAACCTGAGGGTTTTTAATGAGATTTTGGCAACGCACCAAAGGTGTTTTTCCTACAAGATCTAATATGGATTCATTCATTACTACCGTATTTTTTAATTGTTATCTGAGGAGTATGCGAAACCATTGAATTATTGGGAACCGACTTTGTTAACCAGACATTTCCCCCGATGATACTATTGGCTCCAATAATCGTTTCTCCTCCCAAAATCGTAGCATTGGCATAAATAGTAACATTCTCTTTTATCGTAGGATGGCGTTTCATGTTCCTTAAGTTTCTTTCCACCGTCAAAGCTCCCAAAGTTACCCCCTGATATATTTTCACATTACTTTCTATGACAGCTGTTTCTCCAATTACAACCCCTGTCGCGTGATCTATAAAAAACGAATCTCCAATTGTCGCTCCGGGGTTGATATCTGTACCCGTGAGACTATGCGCATATTCCGTCATTAGTCTGGGTACCAATGGTAATCCAAATTTATAGAACTCATGACTTAAACGATAGATCGCAATGGCAAAAAAGCCGGGATAAGAGAGGTATACTTCCTCTACCGAGTTAGAGGCCGGATCATTCTCTGCGATTGCTTTGGCGTCGAGATTCAACTTTTTTAGTATTCCTGGCAGCATGTCCAGATACTCGTTCCAAATATCCTGGCATGGAGAGCCTGGCTCCCAGCAAACAAGTTTCGCCAGGTGTTCAAAATCATTTCCCAACTCGGCTATATTATCTTTTACAGATGTTTCTTTATCAAAAAGGGTGTAAAAAAGTTTATGAGTAAAGGCTTCCGTCTTTTTTTTTATGCTGAAATTTAAATTAGGAAGGTTCTTCTGCTCCTCAATTTGCCGAATGATTCGTTCAATTTTCATAGCCTGATATTGTGAATCAAATTTAGCTAAATAGGACAAGCCGCAAAAAATTATGGAAAATTCATTTTTCTAGGTCATCAACTAAAAAACAAATCTTTGCATTATTTCACATTTTTTGAGGGAATCTTAACTTAAGAAAAAACCATTTAAGAAATGACATTTTTAAATTGTAGTTACTTTCATAATTAACCAATAAATGTCCGAAAAAAAATCTTCCGGTTCACTGGGTTGGCCAGCAGTCTGGGCTCTGGCTGCCGGCGGAATGGTAGGAGGCGGTATTTATACTGCCTTAGGAGTAGTTGTTTCAGTAGCAGGTCAATGGGCCTGGCTTAGTTTTGTGGTTAGTGGATTGATCGCAATTTCCAGTGCATACTCCTATGTTAAACTTGCCAATAAATTCAATGAAAGCGGAGGTGCCTTTACCTATCTAAGGGAAGTTAATAAAGATGGTGTCGCCGGAAGTTTATCCTGGTTACTATTACTTGGTTATGTGCTTACCATGGCAGTATATGCATTCGCCTTTGGCCATTATCTTTCTTATTCCTTCAATGGCAGCGCTTTGATTACCAGGCTTTGTGCCATAGGTATTATGACTGCCCTGATCAGCCTGAATCTAATGGGGGTTACCAAAACAAAAAAAGTAGAAATCGTTATCGTAAGCTTAAACCTTATCGCTTTAATTGGTTTGGCAGTAATAGGCTTCATGAATTGGGACCTGGTCAAACTTGTTTCAGGAATAGAACCTAGGCCTTTATGGAGCGTCCCGATAGGCGCGGCAAGTATTTTTATGGCTTACGAAGGATTTCAGTTATTGACTTATGAATATGATGAAATAAAAAAGCCAGAGAAAATTCTGAAACCCACTATATTGTTGGCTGTGGTATTTGTTATTTTAATTTATGCTGCTGTAGCAGTTGGGGCCGTAATGCTCGCAGGTGGGTTGGCAACTATTTCGCAAAAACAGGTTTCACTATCACTGGCCGCCAGAGAAGCACTTGGTACTCCCGGTTTAATTATAATGACCGTCGCTGCGGTTTTCGCCACAGCCGCGGCAATTAATTCTACTTTGTTTTCCAGTGCAAACCTTTCAAAACGAGTAGCGAATGACAAAGAACTTCCTAAATTTTTTAAGAAGACCAAAAATAATGTTCCTTACCGTTCCGTAATATTGCTAGGGGTATTATCTACTATTCTTGCTGTAATTGGTAAACTATCCAGCCTTGTAGAAGCGGCAAGTGCTATTTTCCTTATAACCTTTGGAACCGTTAATATCATATCTCTGCAATTCATCGAGAAAAAAAGGAAATGGATACCGTGGATCGGAATAATTTTGGGTGGACTAGTTCTCATCGTCCTGATTCTTAGGCTATCGGTGGTAGCACCGATTCAACTTGGAATCCTACTGTTCTTAGCCCTATTAATCATTATTGGCCGTCCCGCAATGATGAGAAGTTTTTCTAAAAAATCTAAGGATGATTCAAATTCAGAAAATGATGATGAGTAGATTTACTTTAATACTAATTTTCTTTGTTGTTGTAGGATGTTCAAAACCTACAGAAGAATTAACTAGTATAAGATATTTCAACGCCATGAATTCCTCCATTGAAGCGACTATTAAAGATAAAGATGAAACTGTGCATAAAGCCAACCTAGAACCTTATTCCACGTCTCCATATCAGTCTAGCAAAGGTTCAAAATATTCATTAATGATAAACGATGCCAACAAAATGCTGTTAGATCATGAATATGGATTTGCAGGAGATGAAAAATACTCTGTAATCCTGTTTGGAAAACCTGAATTTTCGTCAAGGACCAACCAGTCAACCTTTACTCATAATTTACATCACATTTTCGCAGGAGCCGAAAATTATACGACCAATGGATTTTTACCTTCAATTATGGTATTCCGGGACAAGGTGAAATTAAAAGAAGAGCTTTCTTCCATCCGGTCTTTTCATGCCGCCCCGGGAGTGTCACCCGTTTCTATCCAAATCAAAGACCAAAATGGGTCAAAGACAATCGCTGCCAATCTAAAATATGCAAAACCGATAATGAGTCAGCGAATAAGATCAGGAAAAAAGAAGGTTGAATTATATCTTGCAAATGCTCCTGAACCTGTTCTTAAAAAGGAATTTGATTTTAAATCTAAAAATTCTTATTTGATAATTGTGATCGAGAACAAGGGCCACATCGATTTCAGAATTCTGGAATCATCTGATCAATGAAAAATTTCCTGTCTTATCCTCATATCCCGAGATCTTTATCCTGTACCAGTAGTCTGCAGAAGGCATCTTCCTGCTGTTGAAATCTCCGTTCCAGTAAAAATTTGCTCCGTTGCCGGCTTTCAGAAGTTTTC
>CAYWAB010000033.1:0-19807 GCA_964456105.1 uncultured Christiangramia sp.
ATAAAGACCGTTGCGGTATATTCAACTGCAGACGCTGAAAGCCTTCATGTAAGATTTGCCGATGAGGCCGTTTGTATCGGTCCTCCTCCAAGTAATCTATCCTACCTGAAAATTTCAAATATTATCTCGGCAGCAGAAATTACAAATGCTGATGCGATTCATCCGGGATATGGATTCCTTTCTGAAAACGCAAAATTTTCAAAGATCTGTGAAGAACACAAGATCAAATTCATTGGTGCATCCCCGGATATGATTTCCAAAATGGGAGATAAGGCGACCGCTAAAGCAACCATGAGAGCTGCAGGTGTGCCCTGTGTTCCGGGATCAGAAGGAATTATAAAGGATTACAAAGAGTGTCTGAAACTTGCTAAGGATATAGGATTTCCTGTGATGCTTAAAGCGACCGCCGGAGGTGGAGGTAAAGGGATGCGTGCTGTTTGGAAGGAAGAAGATCTTGAGCCTGCATGGGAATCGGCCAGGAAAGAGGCAGAAGCTTCTTTTGGTAATGACGGGATGTATATGGAAAAGCTTATCGAAGAGCCACGCCATATTGAAATTCAGGTCGTTGGAGATAGTACAGGAAAAGCCTGTCATCTTTCAGAAAGGGATTGCTCTGTTCAGCGTCGTCACCAGAAACTTACAGAAGAAACCCCTTCTCCATTCATGACAGACACCCTAAGAAAGAAAATGGGCGAAGCTGCTGTAAAAGCTGCTGAATTCATTAAATACGAAGGAGCCGGAACCGTAGAGTTCCTCGTGGACAAACACAGGAACTTTTACTTTATGGAGATGAACACAAGGATACAGGTGGAGCATCCAATTACAGAGCAGGTCATAGATTATGACCTTATTAGGGAACAGATCCTTGTTGCTGCTGGTGTGCCGATCTCTGGTAAGAATTATACTCCTCAGCTACATTCGATAGAATGTCGTATCAATGCAGAAGATCCTTATCATAATTTCAGGCCGTCTCCTGGGAAGATTACCAATCTTCATGCTCCAGGAGGTCACGGAGTGAGAATCGATACTCATGTTTACAGTGGCTATATCATTCCGCCTAATTATGATTCGATGATCGCTAAACTGATCACTACAGCACAAACTAGGGAAGAGGCCATTAATAAGATGAAAAGAGCTCTTGATGAATTTGTTATTGAGGGTATTAAAACCACGATTCCTTTTCACAGGCAGTTAATGGATCATCCAGATTATATTGAAGGCAATTATACCACGAAGTTCATGGAGGATTTCAAAATGAAACCTCAGGAGGAAGCTTAAGAAAGAATTGTGCAATAATTATATAAGCCTCACAGGTTTCCTGAATCTGTGGGGTTTTTTTGTATTTTCAAAAAAATAAAGTTTATGAATTTTTCTTTCTGGGAACAAGATTCCTGGTTCGGTGATATCGATTATACAATCGTTGGAAGCGGAATTACTGGTCTAAATTGTGCCTTGAGAATAAGGGAAAAGGAACCTGGAGCAAAAGTTCTTATCATCGAAAAGGGTATGTTGCCAGAAGGCGCAAGTACCAAGAATGCTGGTTTTGCCTGTTTTGGAAGTATTTCAGAAATATTAGACGACCTTAAAAGTCATTCTAAATCAGAAGTATTGGAACTGGTTCAGAAAAGAGTAAAGGGACTTGAATTATTAAGAAAAAATCTCGGAGATAAGCTTATCGATTATAAGGCCTACGGGGGATATGAGCTTTTTACCCCGGAGGATAAAGACCTTTATGAAGAAAGCATAGATAGAATTTTTGAAGTGAACAAGCTCCTAAATCCTGTTTTTAAGGAAGAGGTATTCAGCCTTGCTGATAATAAATTTGGATTCAAAAATATTCAGCCAAAATTGATTTATAGCAAATTCGAAGGTCAGATCGATACAGGAAAAATGATGCAGGAACTTTTAAGGCTGACCATAAAAGAGGGGGTTAGAGTACTTAATTCTGTCGAACTTCTGAAATATGAACAGAAAGGAGAATTACTTAGATTAGAAACAAATAAATTCACCATAAGTTCGAAAAAGCTCATTATTGCCACGAATGGTTTTGCCAAAAGACTCGGAATTGATGAGGTGAAACCTGCCAGAGCACAGGTGCTTATTACAAAACCATTGGATAAATTACCTTTTCAGGGTACTTTTCATTTGGATAAAGGCTTTTACTATTTCAGGAATATTGGGAACCGTATTTTATTTGGCGGAGGAAGAAATCTTGATTTTGAAGCAGAAGAAACAGATCATTTGGGTTTAACCGATATTATCCAAAACAAGTTAAAAGAATTGCTTAAGAAGACAATCTTGCCAACCACTGCCTTTGAAATCGAACATTCCTGGAGCGGAATAATGGGCGTTGGTCAGCAGAAAAAACCCATAATAAAGAAATTGTCAAAGAATGTTTTTTGCGGTGTCCGACTTGGAGGTATGGGAATCGCAATTGGAAGTCAGGTAGGAAAGGATCTTGCCGATCTAGCTTTGGAATTATGATTAGAAGTATTTTCAGATTTATATTTAAACTGCTCCTGGGTTTATTCCTGTTCAGTATTATGATGGTAGTCCTTTATAAATGGGTACCGGTACCTTTTACGCCATTGATGGCAATAAGGTACTTTGAAAATCCTGAAGAGGATATACAGCATGAGTGGGTGCCTATGGAAGAAATATCAAGAAACCTCCAACTTTCAGTAATTGCGAGTGAGGATCAGAATTTTTTAAAGCATGACGGCTTCGATTTTGAGGCCATAAGAAAGGCAATGGCCAATAACCGATCAGGCAGGAAGATCAAAGGTGCTTCCACTATATCCCAGCAAACTGCTAAAAATGTTTTTCTCTGGCCGGAAAGAAGCTGGTTACGTAAAGGACTGGAAGCTTATTTTACCTTTTTAATTGAGATTTTATGGAGCAAGGAGCGAATACTGGAGGTTTATCTCAATAGTATTGAAATGGGCAAAGGCGTCTATGGAGCTCAGGCTGCTTCGCAACATTGGTTTAAAAAAGATGCAGAAAAGCTGTCACAATATGAAGCTGCAGCAATTGCCGCAGTCCTACCTAATCCAAGAGTTTATAGAGCCAATCCTGCATCCAATTTTATCCAGGGAAGGAAAAACTGGATCGTAAGACAAATGCAGAATTTTGGCAAATTCAGTCTTGAATGATGTCTGAAATCATTAGAGAAGAACTGGTTAAATCTTGCAGGGATTATATCGCTGGGAAAGTAATTGTCCTAAATACTGCAATGCAAGGGCTTTCTGAAGACCTTGAAAATGAATCCAAGAGCAGTGCAGGAGATAAATACGAAACCGGTAGAGAAATGATCAATATCGAATGGAATAAGTTGAGTACACAGCTTAATGAATTTAAAAGGCTGAATACTGTTTTGGATCGTTTAGAGAAACAATCCAATGGAGCTATCGTTTCCATGGGAAGTGTAGTAAAAACAGATCAGGCTAATTACTTTATTTCTATTCCTGCAGGCTTAATCAAAATTGATGGTGAAGATTATTACGCGATAGGAATTCATTCTCCCATAGCTCAGGGATTACTTGGAAGAAAACCCGGTCAGCAGTTTGAATTTAGGGGTCAAAAGATCTTGATTCAGGATGTTCTTTAAAGAAAAGGATGTTCAGGATATTCGCTTTCTGATTAGTTCCTGTTCTATATTGAGGTAAACTGACTTACCCTTTTCCAGTTTCTTTTTTGAATTGAATAATAATTGTTCACCGTTTAGATCGCTTTTTATCAGATAAGTCTCGCCTTCGAAATAAGAGTCTGTAACTATTACAGAAACTTCAGATTTATTGACAACCGCTATTTCATGAGGATAAAGCAAAACTCTTTTTCTGCTGTCGCTCTTCGAGTCTAAATTTTTAAGCATTACGTGGTTTACGTCGCCGAAAAGGGAAGCCACATATTTATTTGGTGGGTTCCTGAAAAGCTGCACAGGAGTTCCTTCTGCCTGAATTCTGGCATTTTTAATTACGAAAGTTCTGTCGGCAAACGAAAGTGCATCGGTACTATCATGGGTGGCCACGATGCAGGTAATATTTTGTTCTTTGAGATAGGAAAAGAGTTTCCTTCTCAGGTTGTTTTTGCGGAAGTGATCTATATGGCTGAATGGTTCATCAAGAAGCAGAAGTTCAGGTTCGTCTGCTAAAGCTCTGGCCAATGCAATTCTTTGCTGCTGTCCTCCACTTAAGAACTTAGCCTTCTTATCAGCCATATCCTCCATTTCTACGACTTCAAGTAATTCCCTAATCCTTCGTTTCTTTTTTACTGGATAAAAATTACTCAGATGTTTACCCACATTTTCTGCAGCGCTTAACGGCAGCATCAGATCGAAATCCTGTGCCAGGTATTTAATGAAAGACTCACCGGGAACGAGATTGAAATTAGGACCGAGCAATTCTTTTTCTTCCCACCTAATTCTACCCTCTGTATGAAGAAGGCCGTAGATCAACTTCAATAAAGTGCTTTTCCCGCAGCCACTTTCCCCTATAACAGAAATGTTTTCACCTTTTTCTACCTTAAAACTGATATTCTTTAATACCGGCTCCTTATCGTAAGCAAAAGATACTTTTTTAAGTTGTAACATATCGGTTCTTATTAGAATTGAAGGGATTCAAGTAATGAT
Source organism: uncultured Christiangramia sp. (assembly GCA_964456105.1). Classification (GTDB taxonomy): domain Bacteria; phylum Bacteroidota; class Bacteroidia; order Flavobacteriales; family Flavobacteriaceae; genus Christiangramia. Next base: position 4,628 of record CAYWAB010000033.1, read on the forward strand.
CGATTTAAGATAATTACCGGTTTATATTCATAAATCTAATCATCTTCTTCTGTTTAAGTAAAAAATGCAATTGAAAACTTCAATCGAATTTATAAATGATTAATAACAATTAAGTTTATCATAATAAAAACGCCGGTAAGTAATTACCGGCGTTCTATGCTTAGAATGAATATCTCACTAACCTTTTACTTTCTGATTAATTTCATTAGGAAGAGTTTTGTATCCCATGTTATAGAAGGTGAATCCAAATATATCTGCATATTCCTCTATGATCATACTAGTAGGTTTTCCGGCTCCGTGACCTGCTTTGGTCTCAATACGTATCAGTACCGGCTCATCACCTGCTTGTTTTTCCTGTAATTCAGCAGCGAACTTAAAAGAATGTGCTGGTACTACACGATCGTCATGATCTCCAGTAGTGATAAGAGTCGCAGGATACTCTACTCCGGCTTCCACATTATGCACTGGAGAATATCCGTAAAGATACTGGAACATTTCTGGGCTGTCCTCAGAAGTGCCGTAATCGTAAGCCCATCCTGCCCCTGCGGTAAAAGTGTGATATCTTAGCATATCCATAACTCCAACTGCGGGTAAAGCAACCTTCATCAGGTCGGGACGTTGTGTCATGGTCGCACCAACCAGAAGTCCTCCATTCGAACCTCCTCTAATGGCGAGATAATCTCTCGAGGTATATTTATTATTGATCAAATATTCCGCTGCAGCTATAAAATCATCAAAGACATTCTGCTTTTGCATTTTGGTTCCTGCATCATGCCATTCCTTTCCGTATTCTCCTCCTCCGCGAAGATTAGGAACTGCATATATTCCACCCTGTTCCAACCATACGCTATTTGCCGTACTAAAACCTGGAGTAAGGCTCACATTGAATCCGCCATACCCATATAGGATAGTTGGATTCTGCCCATTCATCTCTGTTCCTTTTTTATAGGTGATGATCATCGGGATTTTAGTTCCGTCCTTCGAGGTATAAAATACCTGCTCACTTTCGTAATCTTCCGGGTTAAAGTTGATGTTCGGTTTATTATAGACCTCAGAGGTACCTTCTTCGATATTGTATTTGTAAATGGTTCCGGGTGTTACATAATTGGTAAAAGAATAGTAAAGAAAATCGTCATCCTTTTTTGCATCAAAACCGCCTGCCGAACCGATTCCAGGTAGATCAACCTCTCTTACAAGTTTGCCCTCGTAATCATATTGTTTCACCTGTGAGATAGCATCTACCATATATTCAGCAAAGAAATAACCACCGGCGGTAGAGGGGCTAAGCACGTTTTCGGTTTCAGGAATAAAGTCTTTCCAGTTTTCCGGCGTAGGATTGGATGCATCTGTTGTAACGATTCTTCGGTTTGGAGCATCCAGATTAGTTACAATGTATAATTTACTTCCTTCATTTTCGATCACGTAACTATCGGTTTCAAAATTATCGATAATAGGAACTAGTTCAGGATTCTCACTTTGCAAGTCCATAAGATACAATTCCCCACCGGCTGTTGAATTTCTGGCAGAGATAATAAGATAACGATTATCCTCAGTAACATTCCCTCCAACATATCTTCTTTTTTGTTCTTCAGTATCCCCAAAAATGACTTTATCGTCGCTTTGAGGGGTGCCAAGTTTGTGATAATAGAGTTTATGCTGATCGGTTTTTGCGGAAAGTTCACTTCCATCTGGCTTATCGTAACTGGAATAGTAAAATCCTTCATTTCCTTTCCAGGAAAGACCACTAAATTTTACATCTTGAATGGTATCACCAATCTGTTGCTTATTCTCTGTATCCATTATGATTACCTTCCTCCAGTCGCTACCTCCTTCTGAGATTGCATAGGCAAGGGTTTTACCATCTTCTGAAAAGCTCATCCCTGCAAGAGATGTGGTGCCGTCTTCACTAAAATTATTCGGATTCAGAAAAACAGTAGGTTCTGCGTCTTCTCCTTTTTTGCGATATAGTACGCTCTGATTCTGAAGTCCATCATTTTTGAAATAATAGATATAATCTCCTTCTTTGAAAGGAGCGCTTAATTTTTCATAGTTCCAAAGCTCTGTGAGACGTTTTTGAAGTTGATCGCGATAAGGGATCTGTTCCAGGTAATTGAATGTAACCTTATTCTGAGCCTCGACCCATTCCTCGGTTTCCTCACTGCGGTCATCCTCTAACCAGCGGTAAGGGTCTTTAACTTCTGTACCAAAATAATCTGTTACTGTATCAACTTTTTTTGTTTCGGGGTAGTTCAAAGCGATATTGTCTTGGTTTTTTTCTTTATCGTTACAGGAAACCAGCAGCCCCGTAGCGATACTCAATATTAAAAGTTTTTTCATATTTAAAGATATTTTTTAGCCAGCTAAATTTAATACTATAAATCCTGAAAGTTTGATTCTTCCAGGATTTATAATTATTGCATCATTAGATTTTTTTATGCGAGCTTGTTTTGGGTTATATATTCAGCGATCTGGATAGCATTGGTAGCGGCTCCCTTGCGAAGGTTATCTGCGACGATCCACATATTCAGCGAGTTTGGCTGGGAATGATCTCTCCTAATTCTTCCAACAAATACATCGTCCTTGCCTTCCGCATATACAGGCATAGGATAGGTGTTCATGCCCGGATTGTCCTGTACGGTAACTCCTGGAAAGTCATTGAGTAATTGCCTTACTTCGCTTTCCTCAAAATCGTTTTCAAATTCTATGTTTACAGATTCAGAATGACCTCCTACCACGGGAATCCTGATAGCGGTTGCGGTTACTTTTACAGTATCATCTCCCAATATTTTTTTGGTTTCATTGGTCAATTTCATTTCCTCCTTGGTATATCCATTGTCCTGGAATACATCACAATGAGGAAGTGCATTACGGTGAATTGGATAAGGATATGCCATTTCTCCTTTTTCACCGACATATTCATTTTCCAGCTGTCTTACGGCCTTTACGCCTGTTCCTGTAATGGATTGATATGTTGAAACGATCACTCTTTTGATTTTATACTTGTCGTGTAAAGGTTTAAGAGCCATTAATAATTGGATAGTAGAGCAGTTAGGATTTGCAATGATCTTATCGTCTTTAGTCAGTGATGTTGCATTGATCTCTGGAATAATGAGTTTATGGGATGGATTCATTCTCCATGCAGAAGAATTATCAATTACAGTGGTTCCAACTTCTGCGAATTTTGGTGCCCATTCTAGTGATGTCTCACCACCTGCAGAGAAAAGTGCTATATCGGGTTTCATAGAAACCGCAGTCTTGAGATCTACAACTTCATATTGCTTTCCTGCGAAACCGATTTTTTTTCCGACAGATTTTTCAGAGGCCACAGGAATAAGCTCACTTAAGGGAAAATTTCTTTCTTCCAGGACCTTGAGCATAACGTTTCCTACCATTCCGGTCGCGCCAACTACAGCTACTTTCATATTACGAGGTATTTAAAAATTTGAATGCAAAGGTATTAGTTGATAATTAAATTGAAATTTTTAGATATAAAATATTTCTTGGATTATTAAATTCTATACCGATTTGTACATTTTGTTAAAAAAAGAACCCCGGAAATTTCCGGGGTTTAGTTGTTAAAAATGAATAGTGTAGCGGTAAGCGTACTTTGTAATTATTTTTGTTTTCTTAATTCATCCCTGATCTCGATTAGAAGTTCTTCCTGCGTTGGACCTTTTGGAGCCGGTGCGGCTTCTTCTTCTTCTTTTTTCTTGGTTTTTTCATAGGATCTAAGAACTATGAAAATAAAAAGGCCAATAATAATAAAATAGATTATAGCCTGGATCAAGTTACCGTATGTAATAACCGCAGCTTCAGCTTCCCTTGCGGCATCAAGTGATTCGTAAGTTTCCCCATCCAGTGGAATAAATTTTTGTGAAAAATCGATACCTCCAGTTAGGACGCCGATAATTGGCATAAGCACATCGTCTACAACAGAGGATACAATTTTATTAAATGCAGCCCCGATCACGACAGCCGTTGCCAGCATGACGATATCCTTTTTCATTAAAAAGGATTTAAAGTCTTTAAAAAAGCCCATAAAATTAAATTTTAGTAGTTAGTAGGCCCTAATTTAGAAAAAAAATTAAAGGAAATTAATTTTTTTGGCTATTCCGGGATTATTTTGCGAGTGACTCTTTGGGACACCCCGGTAATCAATTCATAAGAAATGGTGCCTCCAGATTCGGCAAACTTCACAGGATGTTGGGGGCCACCAAAAATTATTGCCTCATCACCTTCCGAACATTCTATATCGGTTACATTGATCATAATAATGTCCATACATACGTTCCCGATTATTGGGGCATATTTGCCATTTACAAAAACCCCTGCTTTCTGATTACCATATCTTCTGTTAATACCATCGGCATGCCCTACCGGTAAGATGGCTATTTTGGTGGGCTTTTCTACTTTAAAAGCCCTGTTGTATCCCACCGTATCGCCTTTTTTAAGATGATGGATCTGTGAGATGAGGCTCTTTAATGTTCCTATTGGTTTTAATTCAGGGTCAATGGTTTCGTCATTGCCAAAACCATAAAGCCCTATCCCGCTGCGCACCATTGAAAACTGAGCTTTAGGATAGTTTATGATTCCGGAAGTATTGCAGATATGTAAAAGAGGTTCATATCCCAAATTTTCTATGAGGGTCCATGCCATTTTCTTGAAAAGGTTTATCTGCCCAAGGGTGAACTCACGTTCTTTCCAGTCCTCGCTGGCCGCAAGATGTGAAAATACGGAAGCTACCTTAATGGTCTTGGTTTCGGAGATCATGCCATATACCTTTTCTACCTCTCCTTCATTAAAGCCTAACCGGTTGAGACCCGTATTGAATTTTATATGAACTGGATAATTCTTCTGTTTGAGCCTTTCTGCAGTTTGAATAAAACCTTTAAGAACAGCCTCACTATATAGATTAGGTTCGAGGCAATGTTCTATGATCTCCTCGAAATTGGTAAGTTGTGGATGAAGAACTAATATTGGTTTTGTAATTCCATTTTCGCGAAGCCGTACCCCTTCATAAACATATGCTACCGCAAAATAATCAGTGCCTAATTCCTGCAATTTTTTTGCGACTTCCACAGAATCGCTTCCATATCCGAAGGCTTTTACAACAGACATGAATTTCACATCTCTGTCTAATCTTGCTTTTAAATATCTATAGTTATGTGCCAGTGCTCCCAGATTGATCTCCAGAACGGTTTCTTTGGCTTCATGCATTTTCTTCTATTGCTTTATTATTCAATTCTTCAGGATCTTTAACATCCAGTTTTTTGACTCTTTCTTTCAACATGGCTTTATAATAAGCCGCCCTGCTTAAAGGCTCATACTCTTCGTTTTCTCCGAGGAACACCAGTTCGTCGTTTATCGCTTTTCGGTAACTGAACTGAGCTAGATTACCTGTTCTGGTGCATACTGCATGAACTTTGGTGACATATTCTGCAGTAGCCATGAGGTTAGGCATAGGGCCGAAAGGATTGCCTTTAAAATCCATATCCAGACCGGCAACTATGACTCTTATTCCTTGATTGGCAAGATCATTACAAACGGTTACTATCTCATCATCGAAAAACTGGGCTTCATCAATTCCTACAACATCACATCCATCTGCTAGTATTCTTATGTTAGCTGCGGAAGGTACCGGTGTGGATCGAATCTCATTAGAATCGTGGGAAACCACCATTTCCTCATCGTATCTTTTGTCTATGGCGGGTTTAAAGATCTCTACGGTCTGCTTTGCAAACTTCGCTCTTTTTAGTCTGCGGATAAGTTCTTCAGTTTTTCCTGAAAACATTGAACCGCAAATAACCTCAATCCAGCCAAATTGCTCTTCGTGATTTACTGTATTTTCGAGAAACATTTTGTATTTTTCAAATCGAAAGGGATAATGACCGCTTTCGCATAAAGGTGGAACAAATTTATTAAAAATCCAACCCTGGATAAGGGCGAATGATGAAAGTTATGAAATGTTCCAGGCATTGATTTTGCATTAAATCAATGTATATAATTTTTTGAACGGTTCTTCTGGCCAGAGACAAAAACCTAATAAAATGAAAAAGAAGATTGAAGCTGAACTTAATCTTATCGCAAAAGAAATACTCGCAGATAATGGAAAGATTGATACCGGGGAGTTAAAAAGGCGAGTTGGGATACTGTACGATAAACTTACCGTTCTCGCTTTTACTGAAGAAAATCTTTCAAAATTGGAATATTCTTCCAAAGCTGAGAAAAGGGAGGTGAAATCTAACATTCCTTCACCCTCTCATGACGAATTCTATCCGGATGGTACCGAATATAATGCAGATTCAGACGAGATAACAGAACCAAATACAGAGAAAATAAAAGATATAGTCGCGCAAATGCCACCTGAATCTGAAAAGGTGGATAGCCTGATGGACAGTCTCAATACAGTACCTCAAACTCAAAAGCCTAAACAGGAAAAACGGAAGCAGGATAAAAAGGATTTCAGGAATATAGGGGTCGATTATGATAACTTACCGAATTTTGAGCCTGTAAACCATGTGGAGAAAAATAATAAACCAAGATCCCTGAATGACCGCCTTAAAAAAGGAATAAACATAGGCCTTAACGACAGGCTGGCTTATATAAGACATTTATTCGATGGAAATACTGCCGATTACAACAGGGTCCTCTCCCAGCTTAATACTTTCTCAAGTTTCGAAGAAGCAAGTAATTTTATTGAAAAGGTCGTGAAACCAGATTATAACAACTGGGAAGGAAAAGAGGAACATGAAGAAAAGTTCCTGACTCATATTGAAAATAAATTCAGCAAATAATTTTAATGAAATGGCTAAACTGTATCTGGTACCAACACCTATTGGTAACCTGGATGATATGACCTTTAGAGCCGTGAAGGTTCTTAAAGAGGTTGATCTCATCTTAGCAGAAGACACCAGGAATAGCGGGAAATTATTGAAACATTTTGATATTCCCACCCCAATGCAGAGCCACCATATGCATAATGAGCATAAAACCGTAGATAAGATAGTTTCAAAAATTCAGGCCGGGGAAACACTTGCGCTTATAAGTGATGCGGGCACACCCGCAATTTCCGACCCAGGTTTTTTATTAACCAGAGCATGTGTTGAAGCAGGGGTTGAAGTTGACTGCTTACCAGGAGCGACGGCCTTTGTGCCGGCACTTGTAAATTCGGGATTACCCAATGACAAATTCATTTTTGAAGGCTTTCTTCCTGTAAAAAAGGGAAGGCAGACGAGGTTAAAACTGCTTTCTGAAGAGACAAGGACCATGATATTTTACGAGTCTCCTCATAAGTTGATTAAAACCCTATCGCATTTTAGTGAATATTTTGGGGAGGAGCGAAAAGTTTCCGTTTCAAGAGAGATCAGTAAATTACATGAAGAAACAGTGAGAGGAACATGCGCTGAGGTTTTTCAGCATTTCACTTCCAAACCTCCGAAAGGAGAGATCGTAATTATTGTTGAAGGAAAAACCTCCTAATTTTGGAGAAATTACTTTGCGAAATAAGAGATTGCAGGGTTTGTGCAGATTGTCTCCCTTTAGGACCCAATCCAATAGTCGAGGCAACTAAAGAATCAAAAATAATTTTAATAAGCCAGGCTCCCGGGAGGATAGTTCACCAAACGGGTATAGCCTGGGACGACCAGAGCGGAAAAAAATTAAGGGAATGGTTAGGAGTTGATCCTGAAACATTTTATAATCCGGATAATTTTGCTGTATTACCAATGGGATTCTGTTATCCGGGTAAGGCTAAGACCGGTGATGCGCCGCCTAGAAAAGAATGTGCACCCTTATGGCATGATAGGGTCTGGGACTCCCTGGAGAATGTTCAATTGAAACTTCTTATAGGCTCTTATGCCAATAATTATTACCTGGACTCATCGCTAAATCTTACAGAAAAGGTTAGAAATTATAAGGAATATTTACCCGAATTTTGGCCATTACCGCATCCTTCCCCTGTAAATCGATTTTGGAGAGCTAAGAACCTATGGTTTGAACAGCAAACAGTCCCTGAATTACAAAAGAAAATAAGTGAAATCATACGAGGATAATTTAAGTTTTTATCAATCGTTTTTTTACTACTTTCGATTGGAATTCTAATAAAAACCATCATGCGCTGGACCTTAAAACCCAAACCAGATCCTCTTTCGGTTAACATATTGGCAGACGAGCTTGGAGTCAATCAATCAATCGCACGCTTATTGGTTCAACGCGAAATAAAAACTTTTTCAGAAGCTAAAAAGTTCTTTCGGCCAGACCTGAAAGACCTGCACGATCCATTTCTGATGAAGGATATGGATAAAGCGGTCAAAAGGATTGAAAAGGCTATAGCAGCAGAAGAAAATATTCTGGTTTACGGAGACTATGATGTAGATGGTACGACCAGCGTAGCCCTGATGTCTTCTTATTTGAAATTTAGGTATCCAAATGTCGCAACATATATCCCAGATCGGTATGAGGAAGGTTACGGAGTGTCTTACCAGGGCATAGATTATGCTGCCGACAATGAAATAAGCCTCATTATCGCTCTGGATTGTGGAATAAAGGCCATCGAGAAGGTTGCTTACGCAAAGGAAAAAGGTATTGACTTTATAATTTGTGACCATCACCGACCAGGAAATGATATTCCGGATGCAATAGCTGTTTTGGATCCAAAAAGAACTGATTGCAGTTATCCATATGACGAATTATGTGGTTGCGGTGTTGGTTTTAAATTGATCCAGGCATTGGCAATTCATAATAAAGAACCAGAAGATACTTTACTTCCTTATTTGGACCTTGTAGCAACAGCTATTGGAGCTGATATCGTCCCGATCACCGGAGAAAACAGGATCCTGGCTTACCATGGTCTTCATGTAATGAATGCAGCCCCTAGAAAAGCATTTAAATTCCTTTTAGGGGGTAGGGAGAAGGTTTCGATAACAGACCTTGTTTTTATAGTTGCACCTAGAATAAATGCTGCCGGAAGGATGAAACATGGCCTTCATGCTGTCAATCTTCTTACAGAGGAGGATGAAGAATTGGTAAAAAGTTTTGCCGGAGAAATTGAGGATTTCAATTCGGATAGAAAAAGCACTGATAAAATTATCACAGAGGAGGCTAAAGAACAGATTATACAATTAAAAGAAGAAGATCGTCTTACAACTGTAGTATATAAGGAAGACTGGCATAAAGGAGTTATAGGAATTGTTGCTTCCCGCCTTACTGAAACATGGTACAGGCCCACGCTGGTTTTCACCAAAAGTGGTGAAAAACTTGCCGCCTCGGCGCGCTCTGTGAAGGGTTTTGATGTTTACGAAGCACTTGAAGGTTGTAAGGATCATATAGAACAGTTTGGTGGACATAAATATGCAGCCGGCTTAACTCTGCGGGAGTCCGAATACGAGAATTTCAAAAGGAAATTCGAGGAGATCGTCTCTCAAAGTATAGATAGAAGACTTTTAACTCCCGAGATAAATATAGATTGCGAATTAAATTTTAAGGAAATAACTCCAAAATTTTTCAGGATACTTAAACAATTTGCTCCATTTGGACCCGGGAATATGTCGCCAGTTTTTTTGAGCAGGGGTATTATGGATACTGGCTATGCTAAATGCGTTGGAGGAGAAAAAACCCATATGAAATGTCAGGTGAAACAACACGAAAACGGACCTGCATTCGATGCCATCGGATTCAATCTGGGAGCTAAGCTGGAGCTTCTTAAAAACGGTAAAAAATTCGATGCTGTGTACAGTCTTGATGAGAATACCTGGAATGGGAATACCAAAATTCAACTGAAATTAAGAGACATCAGGGAATCCATCTGATGTTTAATGGCAGGGTTCATTCTTTAAATTTTTTAAGACTTACCTCCTTTCCGTCAAATTCCGCATAAGAATAGAATTTTATCCAATCTCCGGTATTTATATATATAGAATTGCCATTTAGATCTATTTCAAGAGGAAGGTGTCGGTGCCCAAACAAGAAATAGTCGTAATGTTTGGTTTCCAGTTTTCTTTTGCAATACTGAATAAGCCATTCTTTTTCTTCTCCAAGAAATTGCTGGTCTTCTTCTCCCGAGATCATCTTGTTCTTTACAGAAAAATATTGTGCTAAAGGCACTCCCAGATCTGGATGAAGCCATCTGTAGAGCCATTTCGACAACGGATTTGTAAAGACTTTCTTCATGCGCTTGTATCCTTTGTCTCCAGGTCCCAGACCATCACCATGGCCAATAAGGAAAGTCTTTTTATTGAATTCGAATTCCTTTGGTTTGTGATAAACTGGAATGTTTAGTTCCTCCTCGAAATAGCTGTCCATCCATAGATCATGGTTACCCACAAAAAAATAAACAGGTATACCACTATCTTTTATTTCAGCTAATTTACCTAGTGTCCTGACAAATCCCTTTGGGACCACATGTTTGTATTCAAACCAGAAATCGAAAAGATCTCCAAGAAGAAATATTGCAGCGGCATCTTCCTTTACTTTATCCAGCCATTGCACAAATAGTGCCTCTCTTTTGCGGCTTTCCGCCATAGTTGGTGCTCCTAAGTGATTGTCACTAGAGAAATAGATCTTTTTTCCTTCAGGAACTTTCATATAGTTTTGTTGAGGATAAATATATGGAAATCTCGGTTTTCAGTTATTTTTAGTTAGAACCTAAGCCCATACCTTCACTACAGAGCTTTGGCATTCGAAAATTTCAAATCAATTATCGCTGGCGTACCATTCAGCAAAGGAAGTTTCTGTCTCCTGGAGTTTCAAGGAATGCAACTTAATGTGCTCCGGAAGATGTTTCTTTATTTTCTTGGAGAAATCTACTACCATATTTTCACTGGTTGGCTGATAATCCACAAGTATAATATGATGGCCACGGCTTTTCAATTCTTCCGCAAGTTCTATATGAGGAGTATTCTTATTAAAAACGGTAGCATGATCAAATTTATCCACGATCTCTGCTTTGACTATTTTTTTTAGATCTCCAAAGTCTATCACCATTCCAAATTTCACATTCTTGTTGTCGGTTATGGGTTTGCCTATCACTGTAACACTAAGCTTATAACTGTGCCCGTGTACATTCCTGCATTTGCCATCGTAGCCGTATAGGGCATGACCGGTCTCGAATGAAAATTGCTTGGTGATTCTTATGTTACTCATTTGGGAATATTTTGATACAAAGATAAATGAATTTTTATGCCTCAATTTTTATCACTCAAAATTTGATTTCTGGATTATATTTGCGAAATTTTTGGTGATATGTTAGATAAAGAGCAGGAACTTTTTGAACAGATAGAATTCAGGGAAAATCCATTATATGAAAGGATTATTTCTGATTTGCTCGAAAAGAAATACAGTGTCATCGATAATTTCTTTGAAGAAGCTGAGGTAGATCAGCTAAGGGAAAGTTTACTTTCAAAATACGAGGAAGATAATTTCAAAAAAGCTGCCATAGGTAACCGTACTAACGAAGTCATCGCAAAATCAATTCGTGGAGACTTTATCCTATGGATAAACGAAGCAGAAGGAGCGGAAGCTGAAAAGACTTTTTTCAATAAGATCAATGCTCTTATTGAATATCTGAATCGTACCTGTTTTATGGGAATCCTGACGAAGGAATTTCATTATGCAGTTTATCCGGAAGGTACGTTTTATAAAAGGCATCTAGATACTTTTCAGAACGACGGCCGAAGAAAACTCTCCTTAGTATGTTACCTTAACAATGAAAACTGGAAACCTGAAAATGGGGGTGAACTGGCCATATATACTCAGGAAAACGAAGAAGAAAAAACAATTAATATTTATCCTCTGGCTGGAAGAGTAGTAATTTTTGAAAGTCAGGAACTGGAACATGAAGTAAAGCCAGTTAAAGTGCCAAGGTTAAGTATTACGGGATGGTTAAAAACGAGGTAATCATTTCCTGAATTTTTTATAAAGGAACACACCGATAAGAATAATTGCTAATATCAGCCAGAATCCCATTCCGCTTAAATAGCTTAGAACTTCCCAGACGTCTTCCTCCATTAATTTTTAAATTTTCTCCTGTTCCTAACGTTCCAGCGATATCTGGCATAAAAGAATAAGGCAAGAAGTACTAAAATAGCCAATAGGTACCAGAAATTTTCAGTTACGAATTCCCTGAATGTCCAGCCCCATTCCTGTATATTTTCCGGTTCTTTATCTTTTGGTAGATGTTCCTGCATCATGGTTTTATTTTAAATGTTTTTCTCATCATCACCGCTGCAATTATTCCAAGAGCCAGGCCCAGGATCAAATAAATATTTTCTATCAGGAAATCCGTATATGACTGCATGATGATGGTGGGATTTATAATTCTAATTCAATTTATTTTTTAAACTTGGCCAGGGCATCCTTGGTAAAATCTGAAAGTACCAGTTCTCCGGAGATTGCAGCTCTTTCGTAAAGAAGATCACCCCAATGACTTGTGTTCTTCCAAAGTATTTTCTTCATTTCATATAAAGCATCCGGATTATAAGAAGCTAATTTTGAGGTGAAAATATCGAGCTCATTATCAAGTTCTTTTATAGAATCAAAAACCTTAGAATACAAGCCTTTTTCTTTAGCCCAATAAGCATTTTTCCATTCATGGGCTGCCAGACTTAACTCTGCCAGGGCAGCTACTCCCATTTTGCGTTCTACGGCGGGTGCTATTACAAAGGGTCCTATTCCAATGCTGAGTTCAGAAAGTTTGATTGCTGCAGCCTCTGTAGCCAGGGCATAATCACATGCCGCTATAAGGCCAACTCCTCCTCCAACAGCTTTACCCTGAACTCTTCCAACAATGAGTTTTTTACATTTTCTCATTGCATTAATCACATTAGCAAAACCGGAGAAGAATACCTTTCCCGCCTGCATCTTTTCAATTGCAATTAGCTCGTTAAAAGAGGCTCCTGCGCAAAATGCTTTTTCTCCTTCAGATTTTAGTACGATGAGGTTTACCTCATCCATTTCTGATAATTTATTGATCTCTTTTCTTAATCTTTCCAGCAGGACAGAAGGGAAGGAATTACTTGCAGGATGACCAAATTCTATTGTAGCTATTTTATTTTCAATATTTGTATATAAACTTCCATTTTCCCGGGTTGTGCTCATAGTTTTGTTCATTTTTATCAAAGTTAATGAATAAGAGCTAAAGCCAGGGGCTACTTAACAGAATCTAAACCTCCTTATGCAGGTACTTCCTTCTGAAATAAATGACCAGCGTACTGCTTCTAATAAGCATCCAGACAAAGAAAGCCATCCAGATCCCATATAGTTTTAGTCCGAAATAATCCGAAATAAGTAGAGTAGGAGTAAATCCAAGAAAGGTAGCAACCAACAGAACATTACGCAGGTATTTTGCCTCTCCCAATCCTTTAAAGATTCCATCGAACATAAAAGCGATTGCATTTATTGGCTGCATTATAAGTACGATCCAGAATACAGAAGAAAAAAGCGCCAGCACAGTAGCTTCCTTATTAAAAAGAAGACCAATTTCATCATAGAATAGGCCACAGAGTGCCATAAGAATTACAGCTATAAAGACAGCATATTTGCTTATTTTTTTACTGAGTTCCCAGAGATTTTTATAATCCATTGCACCAAGAAGCTTTCCGCCAATCGCGTTTCCAGCATTAGCATACCCATCAATAAAGAAACTGAAGAAAAGCCAGATGTTCATCAAGATACTCTGAGCGGCGATATAATTTTTTCCATAATCAGTTGCATAGGCATTAGCCAGGTATATTGCAAAATTAAGAGCCGCAGTACGAACAAAAAGATTGGCTGCCATGAGTAACAGGCCTCTCATTCTCGGGTTGATATTAAAGCTTAATTTGAGATGGAAAGGGGTCTTTTTAAAGAAGAACCAGAAAGCCATTATCAACATGATGGCCTGGGCTGCTAGACTTGCATAAGCCGCCCCCTTAAGATGCATTGGAGGAATTACGCCTTCAATCCCGTATACCAGTAGATAATCCAGTAAAATGTTAACTGCGGCTCCTGTAAGACTACATTTCATGGCCCAAAGTGTATTTTGGAGTCCCCGAAATATTCCAAAAATCGCAAAAGTCACTAAAGTTAAAGGATAGCCTAAAGCCCTAATTTGATAATATTCTTCTGAATATCTTAGAATAAGTCCTTCCGCATTATAGGCACTAAATATAGCCTCAGCGAAAAATGCAGTTGTAATGTAAATTACAAGGCTAAAGAGAAAATTAAATGCTATTGCCTGGGGGATGAGTGTTTTTACTGCATGAAGCCGATTTGCTCCTAAATGCTGTGAAACTATTGCGGAAATTGCTGTTTTTGTCTGTGCGACTATCCATATTATGGCAGAAAGGAAAGATCCAACTATTCCTGCAGCAGCAAGTGCTTCAATCGAATTATCATCCACATTTCCAATAACCGCGATATCAGTAAGTGAAATCAGCGGCTCTGCAATGCCGGCAATAATAGCAGGGATTGCAATTTTATTTATGTTTCTAAAGCTAACTGAATTCTCCAAAAGTCGATTTAAGACTAGACAAATATATATTTCAAAATATTAAAACAGCAATTCATAACAGTAAAAGGGATATTTGCTCTGTTTAGGAAAATAGATGTTCCCAAGTCTTTTATAGCCTCTCGTCTCATAGAATTTCTGATTTCTTTTATTCTTGCTGAAAGTGTCGAGCCTTATGGACTCATAATTATTCTTTCGGCCAAGATCCTCTGCGAAATCCATTAATTTTTGAGCATATCCTTTCCCCCAAACTTCAGGCTTTGTGGCCAGTCTGTGAATATAAAGGTTCTTATCGGTGCTACTTAACCATTTGATAGGGATATACTCTTCATCCATTTTTTCTGTTACTACAATTATACCTATGATTTCATCATTTTCTTCGAGCACAAATAATTCCTCTTTTGCAATATCATCTTTGAGTCTTTCAAATGAGGGATAATGTTCATTCCATTGGAAGATTCCTTTTTTTATCATTGCTTCGGCACAGGATTCTGTTAATTTTTTTACGTTGCCTAGGTCTTGTTTTTTTGCTTTTCTAATCATTTGTTTTAAGAAAAATAAAGATTTCCATATTTAGGAAAAATTATTACATTTGCTCCCATCCAAGGGGGATTAGCTCAGCTGGCTAGAGCGCTTGCATGGCATGCAAGAGGTCATCGGTTCGACTCCGATATTCTCCACAAAAAAACCACTGTTTT
>CAYWAB010000034.1:0-19666 GCA_964456105.1 uncultured Christiangramia sp.
ATACTCCAGGTCACGCCGATTTTGGTGGAGAAGTGGAGCGAGTATTGAATATGGCAGATGGAGTACTTCTTTTAGTAGATGCTTTTGAAGGACCTATGCCACAAACCCGATTTGTACTTCAAAAAGCCATCGATCTTGGATTGAAACCATGCGTGGTGATCAACAAGGTAGACAAGGAAAACTGTACTCCAGATGAGGTTCACGAAAAGGTATTTGATCTTATGTTCGAACTTGGAGCAGAAGAATGGCAGTTGGATTTCCCAACGGTTTATGGTTCAGCCAAGAATAACTGGATGAGCGAAGACTGGAAAAATCAGACAGAAAATATCGAGCCTTTGCTTGATATGGTGATAGAGCATATTCCTGAACCAAAAGTAGACGCAACTGGATCTCCGCAAATGCTTATCACTTCTCTGGATTTCTCTTCTTTTACCGGTCGTATCGCGATTGGAAGACTTCAAAGAGGAACTTTAAAGGAAAATCAGCAGGTCTCATTGGTGAAACGTGATGGATCCATAAAGAAAACCAAGATCAAGGAACTTCATGTTTTCGAAGGCCTCGGCCGTAGAAAAGTAAATGAGGTTATGGCAGGTGATATTTGTGCGCTGGTTGGACTGGAAGGTTTTGAGATTGGTGATACTGTTGCCGATTTTGAAAATCCAGAAGGATTGAAGACCATAGCCATTGATGAGCCAACCATGAGCATGCTCTTTACGATCAATGATTCTCCTTTCTTCGGAAAGGACGGTAAATTTGTTACTTCCAGACACATCAAGGAAAGACTTTTTAAAGAGCTTGAAAAGAACCTTGCACTTCGTGTGGAGGAAACTGACAGCGCAGATAAATTCATGGTATACGGTAGAGGTGTACTTCACTTATCAGTCCTAATCGAAACCATGAGACGTGAAGGATATGAGCTTCAGATAGGTCAGCCTCAGGTGATCATTAAAGAGATCGACGGAGTTAAATGTGAGCCGGTTGAAGAACTTACTATCGATCTTCCTGAAGATGTTTCCGGAAAAGCAGTAGAGATGGTAACCCTTAGAAAAGGAGAGATGCTAAGTATGGAATCTAAAGGAAACCGAATGAACATTCAGTTCCTTATTCCTTCAAGAGGTATTATCGGGTTAAGAAACCAGTTACTTACTGCTACCGCAGGTGAAGCTATCATGGCGCACCGATATAAGGAGTACCAGCCTTTAAAAGGTGGGATCCCGGAACGTCAGAATGGTTCCCTGGTTTCTATGGAAAAAGGAAAAGCCATTCCTTATTCTATCGATAAACTTCAGGATAGAGGTAAATTCTTTGTAGATCCGGGAGAAGAGATCTATGAAGGTCAGGTGATCGGTGAAAACTCGAGACAGGATGATATGGTGGTTAATATCACTAAAACTAAAAAGCTTTCTAACGTTCGTTCCTCTGGAGCAGACGATAAAGCGAAGATCGTTCCTGCGATTAAATTTTCTCTGGAAGAGGCACTGGAATATATTCAGAAGGATGAATATGTTGAGGTAACGCCTAACCACCTTAGGTTAAGAAAAATTCTTCTTACAGAAAATGAGAGAAAAAGATCGAAAGCGATCTGATCAGAATATTATTTTATACAAGCCTGCCGTTAAGGCGGGCTTTTTTATGTTTTAAAAACTAAACTAATGGATATCTTAGGAATTTCGTTAACAGAGTGGATTGGGTACCTGGCCTCTTTTTTTGTTCTTCTTTCTTTCCTCATGAGGAACATAATTACACTTAGGTATGTAAACAGTGTTGGTTGTTTATTCTTTGTAGGCTATGGTGTGCTACTGGAATCATGGCCAGTGATCATTACCAATGTGGCAATAGTGGGTGTGAATGTCTACTATCTATTCATTAATAAACGGGAAGCGGAAAAGGCTTAGTTTTAGCCATCATATTTTCTTGCCGCAGCGAGGGCTGCACCCAGTATTCCTGATTTATTTCGAAGCTCTGCCGGAACGAGGTGAGTATCCACCTTTAAATATTTCTTGAATTTATTCCAGTCGTTGGAAATTCCTCCGCCAACTATTATGACATCTGGATTCAGGATCAACTGTACGTAATTGAGGAAGATATTGAATCGATAAGCCCAGTCCTTATAACTTAGATCTTCAGCAGTTTTTATGGAAGATGCAGCCCAGTCTTCGATCTTTTGATATTCCTTGTAGGGAATCTGTCCAAGTTCAAAGTTCGGTATAAGGTGACCATCAAGGTAGGCTCCGCTTCCAAGGCCGGTCCCTACGGTGATCATCAGGATAAAACCATCTTTATCCCGTCCTGCTCCATATTTAACTTCTGCCAGACCGGCGGCATCGGCGTCATTTATTACCGTAAAATTAAGTCCTGTAGCTTCCTCGAACATGGCATCCACATCTACATCAAGCCATTTTCTGCTTAGGTTACCTTCATCTTTACAGATACCTTTTTTTATTATGGTGGGAAACCCGCAACCTACAATACCCTTGTAATCAAAATGGTCCAGCATCTCCTTTACAGCCGAGGTCATTTCCTCTGGTTCACGTGAGTCGGGAGTCTTAATTCGGTGTATCTCCGTTGTAAGCTTACCGGTCTCCAAGTCTACCAGAGCACCCTTTAAGCTGGAACCTCCAATGTCTATTCCTAATGTTTCCATTCTAATTACTGAAGAAGCTACAAGTTATCAAAAATGCAGTTTAACCCGGAGAAAATTTCCGAAAGTTTAAGTCATAATTAAATACTATGCGAATATCAGACCGATTTCTGTACTACCTCGAATACACGCTGCCCGTCGCACTTCAGGGTTTTGGATGGATATTTAAGAAGTAAGGCATAGTCGTGCGTAGCCATGAGAATAGTATTTCCATTACGGCTTATTTCCTGTAATACTTCCATTACTTCCACCGAAGTTTGAGGATCCAGGTTTCCGGTAGGTTCATCGGCAAGGATTAGTTCAGGGTCATTTAGCAAAGCCCTTGCAATGGCAACACGTTGCTGCTCTCCTCCTGAAAGCTGATAGGGATATTTGAAACCTTTCGTTTTCATTCCCACCTTATCCAGTACTGCATCTATCCTCTGGTCCATGGCCTTTTTGTCCTTCCAGCCGGTAGCTTTTAGTACAAATAAGAGATTGTCTTTTACATTACGATCTGTAAGCAACTTGAAGTCCTGGAATACCACCCCCAATTTTCTTCTTAAATAAGGGATGTCCTTCTCCTTAAGGGTTCTAAGGTTATAGTCAACAATATGGCCTTCACCTTCAGTTAAGGGGAGATCACCGTAAAGCGTTTTCATAAAGCTGCTTTTCCCGGTTCCGGTCTTTCCGATTAAGTAAACAAAATCTCCTTTATATACGGTAACATCAACTTCAGATAAGATAAGTGATTCGCGCTGGTAGATCGCAGCATTTTTAAGTTCCAGAACAGTTTCAGACATGAATTGCTAACGTTGATTCGGGTTGTAAAATTATTCTCAAATATACATTTTTCAAAAAGGGCTTACATACTTTTTTTTGGATTAACATAATTATAGAAGTTAATGGGCGTTATACATTCGAGCATTAATTTATCTTTGAACTCCAATCTAAAATGTAGTAAATGACCTTAAAAAGAGCTTTTCTGCTATCCGCATTCATATTCTTCTCATTTTCCGTCACTTCTCAGCAAACTGCTGCTTATACCCATGAGCTGGTTGACTTTAACCGGGCTTTAGAATTATATAATAATGAGCAATATCTGGCTGCACAGAATCTTTTTAGTGAGGTGATCGAAGAGACCGATGATGAAAAGATCAAGGGTGATGCAGCATATTATGTCGCCAATGCTGCGGTAAGGCTTAATCAGCCAGGAGCAGACCGACTCATGGAAAATTTCGTCACGAGGTATCCAACGAGTACCAAAACTAACTCAGCTTATCTTGATGTGGCCGACTATTATTTTCAGACCGGGAAATATGCTTTGGCAAGGAGATGGTATGATCGTGTAGATGAAAATTCAATGAGCCGAAAGGACAGGGAGCGCTTTAATTTTAATAACGGTTATGCTTATTTCCGGGCTAACCAGTTCGAGGAGGCTCAAAAATATCTTAACAGGGTGAGGGACTCCAAGCAATATGGAGCACAGGCCAAATATTATCTTGGTTATATTGCTTATGAAGGAGATAATTATGAAGAAGCCAATCAATATTTCGAAGAAGTTAAAGGGAATAACAGATACTCTGAAGATCTTTCTTATTTCCAGGCCGATATGAACTTTAAGCTTGGAAATTTTCAAAAAGCAATTGAGCAAGGGCTTGAGCAATTACCAAAAGCGAACAGGCAGGAACTATCGCAACTCAATAAGATCATCGGAGAGAGTTATTTCAACCTCGGAAAATATCAAGAGGCAATTCCTTATCTCAAAGAATATAAGGGTGAGAGAGGCAAATGGAACAATACTGATTATTATCAGTTAGGTTATGCCTATTACAAACAGGGAAATTATGAGGCCGCCATTAACGAATTCAATAAGATCGTAGACGGGAAAAATGCAATAGCTCAAAATGCCTATTATCATCTTGCCCAGTCCTACCTGGAATCAGATCAGAAACAACAGGCCCTTAATGCTTTTAAGAATGCCAGTGAGATGGAGTTCGATGCGAAGATCCAGGAAGATGCGTTGCTTAATTATGCCAAATTGAGCTACGAAATAGGGAACTCCTACGAGAGCCCTAGCCAGGTGTTGATCAATTACCTCAATAAATATCCAAACTCCGAGCACCGTTCCGAAATGGAAACGCTTTTAATAGACTCCTTTATTACCTCAAAGAATTATGAGGAAGCAATGCGTTTGCTGGAAAACAACAGGAATTTCGCCGATAAGCAGGCCTATCAGCAGGTAGCCTACTTATATGGGCTGGAACTTTATGAAAAAGGGGATTATTACGCTGCTATAGAGAATTTTGATAAAGCGCTTAAAGAGCCTCGTGACCAAAAGATCACTGCCAAGTCTACCTTCTGGAAGGCTGAAAGTGAATATAACGTGAACAGGATGGATGATGCAATCCTTGGATATCGAGAATTCAAAGGCATGACCGCAGCAAGGAATACGGATGAATATGAAGATCTGGATTATAATATAGGTTATGCTTATTTCAAGAAGAACGATTATTCACAGGCGGTAAATTATTTTAAATCCTATGTTAATTCCAGAAATGCAGATGGGGCGAGAAAGAACGATGCCTTGCTAAGACTTGGAGACACCTATTATGTTACCAGTCAGTACTGGCCGGCTATGGAGGCCTACCAGGATGCTATTGATAATGGAGTAAGCAATGCAGATTATGCAGCTTTCCAGAAAGCGATAAGTTATGGTTTCGTAGGCAGGAATGAGACCAAGATCCAGGAACTTGATGCTTTTTTAAATAAATATCCCCGTTCTCCTTATCGGGACGATGCGATGTTCGAACTGGGGAATACCTATGTTGCATTGGGCAATAACACTCAGGGGATTCAATCCTATAACAGGCTTATTCAAGGAGTCCCAGAAAGTGCTTTGGTTCCAAAGGCTATGTTAAGACAGGGACTTATTTATTATAATAACAATGAAAGCAATAAAGCGCTTGAAAGGTTAAGAAAAGTGGTGGCTGAATATCCAAATACACCTGAGGCCAAGCAGGCAGTTTCTACCGCAAGGAACGTTTATGTAGACCTGGGAAGAACCGACGAATATGCGAATTGGGTTCGTAATATAGATTTTGTTGAGGTGACAGATGCAGATCTGGACAATACTACTTATGAAGCGGCAGAGAACCAGTATCTCAACAACAATACTGAAAAGGCAATCGCTAATTTTGAAAAGTATATCCAAAACTTCCCTAATGGGATACATTCTATAAACGCGAACTTTTATCTCGCTCAGCTTTATTTCAGAGAAGGGCAGGTGGATAAATCCATACCCCATTACAGGTATGTGACTTCTAAACCAAAGAATGAATTTTCTGAACAGTCACTCGCAAGATTATCCCAGATCTATCTGGAGAAGAAAAACTATACCGAGGCTTTACCATTGCTGGAAAAACTGGAAAATCAGGCTGCTAATGAGCAGAATGTGGTTTTCGCACAGCAAAACCTTATGAAATCCTATTATGAAACAGGGAATATTGGAAAGGCCAATGAATATGCTGAAAAAGTGCTTAACAATTCAAGTGCAGAAGCTGAGGCAAGAAATGATGCCAGAGTAATGGTTGCCAGAGCTGCGATTAAGTCAGGGAACATGGCTAAGGCAAAATCAGCTTATAAAGAAGTTCAGAAAACGGCTACCGGAGAACTGGCGGCAGAGGCTCTTTACTATGATGCTTTTTTTAAGCATCAGGATGGTAATTACGAAGCTTCTAATGCTGCCATACAGATACTCGCCAAAGATTTTTCCGGATATAAACTTTGGGGAGCAAAAGGGCTTGTGCTTATGGCGAAGAATTTCTATGCTCTTAAGGATGCCTACCAGGCAACTTACATACTTGAGAACGTGATCAAGAATTTCCCTCAGTATCCTGATGTTGTAAACGAGGCCAAAGCTGAACTGGCGAAGATAAAAGCACAGGAAGCTAAAACGAACTCTTCCGTAGAAACAAATAACAACTAAACTTAACCAAATAGATTCACTGCTATATGCAATTTAAAGTAATCAAAAGAAGTCTGTTTTTTGGCCTGTTCATTTTCAGTGGAATCCTGTTTGCCCAGGATCCTATAGGAAGTGAAACGGTGACTGTAGTAAAACCATATACACCCTCTGTACGTGATGCCAATAAAATAAGAGAAACCCCAGACCGAAAAGACTCAGTTGCCTTTCAGAAAAAACCTGTAAGGTATTCTATCTTTTCGGTGCCAGTGGCCTCTACATTTACTCCCGTGAAGGGAAGGGCAACCACGGTGGAAAGAGAAAGGCCTCCAAAGGTCTATGATAATTATGCCACTCTTGGATTCGGTAACTATTCCAATGTGCTGGCAGAATTCTATTCCAATCTGGAAATAGACCGCAGCAGTAATTTCGGTATTTTTCTTACCCATAATTCTTCCCAGGGAGGTATAGAAGGAGTGAGGCTGGACAATAAGTTTTATGATTCGGAACTGAATCTTAATTACAATACAAGGAACAGGGATCTTTCCTGGAAAGCTGAGGTAGGCGGGGAGCATGAGCTATTTAACTGGTACGGACTTCCTGAATATAATATTTCCACGGACGAAGAGCTTTCTTCCTTAGATCCTACGCAGAATTATTATTCTGTATACCTTGGTAGTGAGATAGAACTTTACGATTCATTTTTCGATAGTGCGAAGGCTAAATTTCGTCACAGTGGTGACAGTTTTAGTTCTGCTGAAAATCATTTCGTGGCCGATGGTCTTTTCGAGGTAAATATTGCAGATGAAATTATTTCTACTAAAATTTCAGCAGATATAGTGAATGGTTCTTTTGAGCAGCAGTATATCGCAGATGAAGGTTTGGACTATACCTATATGAATTTTAGCGCTACTCCTAGTCTCTTGATCCTTAGAGATGACCTGAAGATAGACTTAGGTGTAAGTTTCGTTTTCGGGATGAATCCGGAAATAAGCGATAATAATTTCTATATATATCCTGCGGTTAAGGCAAGTTATAAGGTTGCGGGTGATTACTTTACAGCTTATGCAGGTCTTGAAGGTGGCCTGGATCAAAACACCTACTACGAATTCTTCCAGGAAAACCCATATGTTTCGCCTACCTTGAATATTAGTCCTACAGATAATGAGTACAAGGCTTATGTTGGAGGAAAAGGAAAGTTGAGTAATTCCATTTCGTACAACCTGAGAGGGGGATATCAGTCGGAATTCAATAAAGCACTCTTTAAGCAAAATTACGAGGCGGCTACTTTTGAAGGAGAAGGCTATACCTACGGAAATAGTTTTGGTGTAGTCTATGATGATGTAAAAACACTTTCTTTCTATGGAGAGCTTAATGTGGATGTGAACAGGAATTTCAGGATGGGTATCACCGGGGAATTCTTTGATTATAATACCGAAGTACAAGAGGAGGCATGGAACCTACCAAACCTTAAAGCAAGTTTGATCGCAGATTACCAGATCAATGAAAAATGGTTCGCTGGAGCAAATCTATTTTTTGTTGGTGAGCGAAAAGAGGAGATCAGTTCTGTAAGCCTGATTTTTGAGGAGCCAGTAGTAACATTGGACAGTTATTTTGATGCCAATCTACATTTCGGATATCGATTCAACAACCAGCTTTCAGCTTTTGTAAAAGGAAGTAACCTGCTGGATAATAATTACCAGAAATGGCTTAATTATGATGTTCAGGGAATACAGTTTCTCGCAGGAGCTACCTATAAATTCGATTTTTAGAAGTTAGTTCCTTATTTTTTTCAATAGTTCACCCGGGGTGTATACCTTGTTATTTCGAATAACATATTCTATGGTCCGGGTGTTTTTTATTTCTTCTAAAGGATTCTTTTTTAAAAGGATCAGGTCTGCAGTCTTTCCTTCTTCCAGGCTGCCATAGGATTCAGAAAGATGAAAGAATCTGGGACCATTTATTATGGAAGTTTCTAATGCCTGGGCCGGAGTAAGGCCCGCATTTACCAGTTCTTCAAGTTCTGAATGAAGGGATTCGCCGGAATAGACAAAAGAATTGAAGGCTCCGGAGTCGGATCCGGCAAATATATTTACCCCGGCCTCGTACATTGGAACAATCATGGATTTACTTAGATCCTCCATCTTTTCACGCATGGTATTTCCTGAAGCCTTTGCTCTTTTGGCTCCTTCTATTCTCCTTTGGTATGTTTTCTGTATGCCTTCTCCAACGAAAGCCAGAAGATAATCTTCACTATGATCGGTTTCCAGGATATTTGCCAGGACTTTCCCTATATGTAGGGTTGGAGTAACACTAACTTCTTCTGCAGCCATTTTTTTGAAGAGTTCAGCTGCTTTTTCAGAATTATAGGTGTCTATAAAGGAAGACATCATTCCGTATCCGAAATTGGTATTTGAGAGACTATCTGCAAGGTCTGAGCTGGCTTTTACAGGATAGTACATATGTTCTATTCCGTCAAGACCCAGATCGATTCCTTTTCTGAAACTTGCCTGTAAAGGCATATGCCCTGTGGTTTTCAAATTTCTTGATTCAGCTTCTTTGATTATGCCATAATAGACTTCCGGAGTCAGGCTTCCGTCATACATTTTCACGTAATCAACATTCAAGGCTTTTAGGGAATCCAGTGCTTCCTGGATCTCCTTTTCGTTATTCACTTTTAAAGAACCCTCCCAGGCGGGATTTTTCCCGTCAAGTTTAGGGCCTGAAGTAAATATTCGAGGGCCTGCTAACTTACCTTCTTCTATTTTCTGTCGCCATTCCAGTACTGAAGACGTAATATCACCACCGGCATCTCTGACTGTGGTTACTCCATAGGCCAGGAATAGGGGTAAAAGATCCTTGTTCTCTTCAACCAAGCTGTCACCTCCTCTAAAGTGTACATGCATATCCCAAAGCCCAGGCATGGCAAATTTATTCTCAGCATCAAGGGTGTCCATAGCCTGCAGATCTTTAACAGATTCCATGCTTCCAACCTTTGCGATGGTGTCGCCATTAATTGCTATATACCGAGCGTCGTTGATCGAATTAGCCTTTACATCTATAATTTTCACATTGGTGATCAGCAGATCGAAGGAATCTTTCTCTTCGTTTTGACAAGAGTTCAAAGTGATTACGAGTAGAAGGAGGTAAATGATGTTATTTTTCATAAGGTTTTTTTTATTGGTAGGACATTCCAAGATAGGCGACCCAATGCGTTGGTTTTGCAGGAGCCGTTACGCCCATTCCAAGATCTTCGACTTTTAAATGTTCATTTCGAAGGCTAGAACGGTAGTCAACAAGATTTCCTTTTAGTTTTTCATTATTGGCCAGTTGATTCAGCTTATTCGCGAATAATAATCCAAATGGTACAGAATAACGGCCACACCATGTCCATTTATAGGCCGTATAATCATCCTTTTGTACTGTATACTGGTTGAAACGCTGGATCTTTTTACTGTTAAGGGTCCCCTGAAGTGTTTCTTTAATGATCTTCTGATCTTTTTGATGTGCTTGATTATTTCCTTCCTTATCCGTTCCAAAAGGAGCAAGGTCTCCGCCTCCCCAGCCTTCATTTCCGTAATGTATCGCATCGTTAGAAATCACTATGGCGAGGTCGGTTCCATATTCAAGATTTTCTTTTTGCATTATCTCATATAAACTGGAAGACAGCATACTTGAAAAGCGTTCCATGTCCTTTAATTTCATATAGGGAACCAGAACAGGAAGGATCTTAATATCCCTGTCATGATATTGTAAAAAAGGAACGATTGCCTCCAGGGAATGTTCCAGCTGCATCATGTCGTTATGTACGAGGTAGCTGTCAGGGCTCAAAATTTCGATCAACTTATCTCTTAAAGGAGAGACCTTTACCGGTCCGTAAGGAGATTCCCAGGCCTCAAAAGAGCCAAAAATAAGCTTGTCCTTTAAGTCATAATTAGCTGCTCTATGGGCAACACCAACCAGCACGACAGTGCCTGCTTTAATTCCGGAAAGGGTTTTTGCATAAAGTCCGGCTGCATATTTATAATCATCGTGAGGGTTTATAACGGCCTTATATACTTCACTGTTAACCCTTTTATCAGGTTGCGATATCCTTGCGAAGATACTGTCCATTTGCCAGGAATTTTTGGCAAAACCGATCGAATCGTGGAATTCCCTGGTTTCCTTATATTGGCAAAAGGCACTTGAATAAAACCCTATGAGGAGCAGACAAATCGATAAATTTTTGAGCATTGACGAGCAGTTTATAATTTTGGCTTTTCTAAAATATCATTTTTAATCGAAAAAAGGTCCTTCAGGCAATTTTAAGCTAATGTTAAGGGAAGATTATATTATCGATCAGGTCAAAAATATCAAATCTGGCATTTTTAAAATTGCGTAATATTGCTGCGATTTTGAAAAATCATATATTAGAAATAATTATTTAACCAATAGCTTTTTAAATGGCTCAAAAATTCAGGCGCATCAATAGGGATCGCCCATATTTAAACATTCTAGATTTCCTGGTTCAGGAAAAGACCTTTCTTGCCATCGTGATCACCGGTATTATTCTGGCCGGAATCTTTACAGGCAATACCCGGGCAGCAATGTGGCTCGGCTTTTTCTTTGCGGCGTACGCCACTGTTGCTAACGACAGTATCCAGTCTTTAGGAACATTCATTGAAAGTAATAAATCCAAACCCTGGTGGGTGCTCTGGCTTTATGTAGGTGCTATTTTTGTTGCTGTAGTTACTTTTAGCTGGCTATATTTTGATGGAGATGTCACCTATCAAAGGCTTTCAAATCCTGATGGAACTACAAAATATCCGCATCCGGAAAGTTTTAGTTTCTTTCAGATAATAGCGCCTTTGATCCTTCTTATCCTAACAAGGTTAAGAATGCCGGTTTCTACTACCTTCCTTATACTAAGTGTTTTTAGTGTGGATACTTCAGGTATTACCTCAGTAGTGTGGAAGAGCTGGAGTGGATATATCCTTGCTTTTATACTGTCTTTCCTGGTTTGGTATTTTTCTTATAATCTCATTAAAAAATATTTTAAGAGCAGAAAATTCAATAGCAGCTGGACCGCAATTCAGTGGGTAGTCAGTGGAGCTTTATGGGCTGTTTGGGTAATGCAGGATGGTGCGAACATCGCGGTTTTCCTACCTAGACAGCTGAATACATTTCAATTTGTAATTTTCTCTGGAACGATCTTCTTAGGACTAGGTCTGTTATTCTATCTGAGAGGAGATAAGATACAGAAGGTAGTTAGCGAAAAAACAAGGATCTCTGATATTCGTGCTGCAACTCTTGTCGACCTTATCTATGTTGTGCTTCTTATCTATAAATTGTTCATTAGTACAGTTCCAATGAGTACTACCTGGGTATTCCTAGGGGTTATAGGAGGTAGAGAGATCGCCATCAGTCTTGCCAGAACCAAAAAGGGACGTAAACATCGAAAGAAAGCCGGAAAAATGATTTTAAAGGATTTTTCTTATGCGATGATAGGTCTGTTTGTATCTGTTGCACTGGCTGCGGCGGCCAATCCTGATATCAGACAGGCAATTATGGATGCGATCTTTTAATTTATAAGACTTTATATTATAGAAAAATGCACCTATGTTAGGTGCATTTTTTATTTTTAGCCAAAACTAAATTAAATGAGAAAAATTTTAAGCCTTTTTACTATGCTTCTTCTTTTAAATTCCTGTGGGAAAGATAAAGAGCAAGCTGATCTTTTAATATTCAATGCAACAGTTTATACTGTATCCGATTCTGGTATGGCCGAAGCATTCGTCGTAAAAGATGGAAAATTTCTTGAGGTAGGAACTTCAGAAGAGCTAAGAAATAAATATGAATTTACAGAATCAATTAATGCAGGAGGTAAAGCAGTTTTTCCTGGATTTATAGATGGCCATGCGCATTTTTATGGTTTAGGAATGCAACAACAACGTGTGGATCTTACAGGGACGAAGAGCTTTGATGAGGTGGTGAGCCGAATTGTAGAATTTCAGCAGAAGAACGGGGTGGATTTCATCGTTGGTAGAGGATGGGATCAAAATGACTGGGAAATAAAGGAATTTCCAGTAAAGGATACCCTGGATGATCTTTTTCCTGATACACCGGTAGCATTAACAAGGATAGATGGGCACGCCATGCTCGTGAATCAGGCAGCCCTGGATAAAGCGAATATTACTACCGAAACCGAATTCGAAGGAGGGGATATTGAACAGAAGAACGGGGAGCTTACAGGAATCCTGGTGGATAATCCTATGATGAAAATTGAGAAGCTCACAGATGATCTTGATCTTGAAACGCAAATTGAGGCCCTGAAAGATGCACAGGAAATCTGTTTCTCTTATGGTCTTACTACTGTGGTGGATGCCGGTCTGGATAAGCAGGTCATTGAATTAATGGATAGTCTCAATGAATCACAGGAGTTGAAAATAAGGATCTACGCCATGGTAAGTAACACCAAGGAAAATCTTGATTTCTTCCTTGATAAAGGGCCATATAAAACAGACAGGCTCAATGTTAGATCGGTTAAATTTTACGGGGATGGAGCATTAGGTTCCAGAGGAGCAGCTTTAAAAGAAGAATATTCGGATAGGCCAGATCATTTCGGCGCCTTACTTTCACCAATTTCAGAATTTAAAGCTACTGCAGCCCGTATCGCAAAATCTCAATTTCAAATGAATACTCATGCGATCGGGGATTCTGCAAATTACCTGGTTCTAAAAACTTACGACTCCCTTATTGGGGATGCAAAGGATCGCAGATGGAGAGTGGAGCATTCACAAGTGATCGATGAGGAGGATTTTAATTATTTCAGTAAGAATATTATTCCTTCCGTTCAGCCAACTCATGCCACCAGTGATATGTATTGGGCTGAGGACCGTTTGGGAGAAGAAAGAATCAAAGGAGCCTATGCCTTTAAAAAATTACTGGATGAGGCTGGGATCGTAGCCCTGGGAACAGATTTCCCTGTTGAGGAGGTAAGTCCATTCCTAACCTTTTATGCTGCTGTGGACAGGCAGGATACCGAAAATTATCCTGAGGGCGGATTTATGAGAGAACAGGCCCTAAGTAGAGAGGAAACACTTAAAGGGATGACCATCTGGGCAGCCTATGCGAATTTCGAAGAAAATGAAAAAGGAAGTATCGAGCCCGGAAAGTTTGCAGATTTTATTATCCTGGACAGGGATATCATGAAAGTAGCGATTGATAGTGTTCCTGATGCCAAAGTGATTTCTACTTTTGTTAATGGAGAAAGAGTCTTTAATAATTAATCTGGTATCTTTGCCAGCATTAAAAAAAATTAAAATGAACGACGGATTATACGCCAAATTTCACACTTCAAAGGGAGAGATTCTTGTAGAGCTAGAATATGAAAAAACTCCGGGGACAGTAGGTAATTTTGTTGGACTTGCTGAGGGAAAAATCGAAAATAAGGCAAAGGAAATAGGAGAGCCGTATTATGATGGTTTAAAATTTCACAGGGTAATACCAGATTTTATGATCCAGGGAGGTGATCCCCAGGGAACTGGAGCGGGAGGCCCGGGATATAATTTTGATGATGAGATTCATCCTGACCTTAAACATGATGCTCCTGGGAAATTATCTATGGCCAATGCGGGACCGGGAACCAATGGAAGTCAATTTTTCATAACACATGTTGAAACACCATGGCTAGACGGGAAACATACCGTATTCGGGAACGTAGTAGAAGGCCAGGAGGTAGTAGATGATATACGACAGGGAGACAAGATCGAAAAGCTCGAGATCATCCGGGAAGGCGAAGATGCCGAGAACTTCGACGCAGTAAAAGCATTTAAGGACTTCAATGCCGAAAAAGCGAAGCGTGAGGAGGAGGAAAAGAAAAGAGCAGAAGAAGAGCTGGAAAAGCTTGCTGCAGGTTTTGAAAAGACAGATAGTGGCCTTAGATATAAGATCATCCAAAAGGGAGAGGGGAAGAAGGCTGAAAAGGGAAAAAGTGTTTCCGTACATTATAAGGGTCAGCTTGCCGACGGAACTGTCTTCGATTCTTCCTATAAAAGAAATAAACCTCTGGAATTTCCAATAGGAGTAGGTCATGTGATCCCGGGATGGGATGAAGGTATCCAGCTTTTACAGGTTGGGGATAAGGCCAGAATGGTAATCCCTTCCCATCTTGCTTATGGAGAAAGAGGAGCAGGGGGTGTAATTCCACCTAATGCTGTCCTGATCTTCGATGTGGAATTGATGGATGTGAAATAAACTTCAATCTCTATAATATTAGAATAAAACGCGCTGAGTAATCAGCGCGTTTTTCTATTTTTATATATGAGCAAAGAA
Source organism: uncultured Christiangramia sp. (assembly GCA_964456105.1). GTDB lineage: Bacteria > Bacteroidota > Bacteroidia > Flavobacteriales > Flavobacteriaceae > Christiangramia. Next base: position 14,898 of record CAYWAB010000034.1, read on the forward strand.
GAACTTCAAAAATTAAAGTATCCTATCGGGAAATATGAATTTCCGGATGATGTTTCTCCATCTTTAATCAAGAACTGGATACAGATACTGGAAGACTTACCGGGAAGACTTGATAAAATCATCAGGCCTCTAAATAATGAGCAATTGGACACGTCTTATCGAACGGATGGCTGGACCATAAGACAATTGGTACATCATATTGCGGACAGTCATATGAACGCGCTTCTCAGGTTTAAATGGACACTAACAGAAGATACGCCAACGATCAAAGCTTATGATCAGGATTTATTTGCAAAATTAAAAGATAGCAATTTAGCGCCTGTCGAATATTCACTTGAGTTTCTGAAAGGTCTCCATGCGAGATGGGTATTTTTATTAAAAAGACTTAGTGATTCAGATTTCGAAAAAAAGTTCGTTCATCCAGAAACAGGGAATGAGGTAAAACTATTGAAACTTCTGGGAATGTACTCCTGGCATAGCGAACATCATTATGCCCACATCGAAAATATTTTAAAGAAAAAAGGCTGGATTTGAATCCAGCCTTCTTTTTGCAACAGACTTTATTTTTTTAACTCAGGTTGAGGTGTCATTCTTAAATATGGTTTAACCTCTTTATATCCCTTTGGAAACATTTTATCTGCTTCCTCATTGGAAACCGATGGACTTATTACAACATCCTCTCCATGCTTCCAGTTAGCCGGAGTGGCGACTTTTTGATAAGCTGTGAGCTGTAAAGAATCTATTACCCTGAGTAGTTCATCAAAATTCCTACCGGTACTCGCAGGATAGGTAAGTGTCATTTTTATCGTTTTATCTGGACCTATAACGAAAACGGATCGTACAGTAAGAGTACTGTCAGCATTAGGGTGAATCATGCCATATAGATCAGAAACCTTTCTATCCTCATCTGCGATTATAGGAAAGTTAACTGTGGTGTTTTGTGTTTCATTAATATCCTTAATCCAGCCCTTATGCGATTCCAGTCCATCAACACTTAGTGCAAGTACTTTCACATCACGTTTTTCGAATTCTTTTTTGTAATTGGCTACTGTACCTAATTCGGTAGTGCATACCGGAGTATAATCTGCGGGATGGGAAAAAAGTATTCCCCAGCTGTCTCCAAGATAGTCATAAAAATTGATCTTTCCCTCGGAAGTCTCGGCATCAAAGTTTGGAGCTTTGTCTCCTAATTTCAAATCGCTCATAATCAATAATTTTTATATTAAATTTAAAAACCTACAAAATCTATAGGAATATAAAAGTAATAAAAAAAGCAAGGCCCCAAATTAAGCTTTGGTTAAATTATTCCTTCCATTTAATGTTACAACCTATACTTGGTTTTTGCATCCTGGAGACTTTCCTGTTGTTGAGGATAGCATCCATGGCTTCCCGGATATCCCTCCCGCTTGGATGGATCCCGTTACCGGGCCTGCTGTCATCCAGCTGGCCACGATAGACCAGTTTTAAATCGTCATCAAAAAGAAAGAAATCTGGGGTACAGGCGGCATTATAGGCCTTGGCAATTTCCTGGGTACCATCGAACAGATATGGAAAGGAATATTGGTGTTTCATGGCATGTTCCTTCATTTCTTCAGGCCTGTCCTGAGGATAATTTTTGATGTCGTTACTCATTATCGCGGCAGATCCAAATCCCAGTGGCCGGTAATCATTCGCGAGACGCACAATTTCCTCATTCACATGCTTAACAAAAGGACAATGATTACAGATAAACATGATCAAGGTACCACGCTCTCCTTTAACCTCGTCAAGACTGATTAAATGGTCTGTGATAGTGTCCATTAGTTGGAAATCTGGTGCCTTTGTTCCCAAAGCCATCATATTTGAAGCTGTAGCTGCCATTTTTTCTTTAAAATTAACGAATACTGAAGACTTTTTTACGAGGGATTCTTTAAATTCAAAATAAAAACTGATATGGAGGAAATTAAATGGAACGATTTTGAAAGAGTGGAGATGAGAACAGGAACCATTATCGAGGTGGAAGAATTTGAGAAGGCCCGGAAACCTGCTTATAAACTATTGATAGATTTTGGTAAAGATATAGGTAAATTGAAATCCTCTGCCCAGATAACAAGGCGTTATACCTTAGAAGAACTGCCTGGAAGACAAATAATTGCCGTGGTTAATTTCCCTAAAAAACAGATCGCAGACTTTATGAGCGAATGCCTGGTGCTGGGTGCTGTTGGTGAAAACGGTGACGTGGTTCTTCTGGCTCCAGATCAAAGGGTAGAAAACGGAAGAAGGATAGGTTAGCTATTATCGGATTCTTTTTTGAATTTTCTGTGCTCCTCCAGTAATTTTTTGATATCCTTATTATTACCGTAAAGCACCATGATATCTCCTTCCTGAAGTTTGGTATTGGCCCGTGCTATTCCCTGCACCGTTGTTTTATCTCTGTCTACACCCAGCTCGTTCTTTTCATTTTCCAATTTCATGGTGGTTAGTACAATGATGTTGAACTCATCTTTTATGCCCAGTTCCTCTACCGTTTTACCATCATATTCTTTAGGGATTTTTGTTTCTACGATACTGAAGTTGCCATCCAGTTCAAAACTATCTACCACTCCTTCCAGATTTAATCTTTTCGCCCATCTTTCTGCTGTTTCTTCTTCCGGGTGAATTATTTCCTTGATTCCCATAGCTTCCAGGACCATTTTCTGGAGTGGATCCACCGCCCTGCTGATTATTCTTTTAACTTCCATTTTTTTCATTAGGGCAGAGGCCATTATGTTGGCTCCTTTATCTTCACCAATTCCTATGATTAGGACATCGGTATCATTCAAAGGAAGGTTTCCCACGGCTTCTACATCTGTGGCATCCAGATTTATGGCATGGGTGATCTTTTCCTTTACATCTTCTACCTTGCTCATTCTTATATCTACTCCAATAACCTCATTTCCCATTTCGGTTAGTTTATGAGCAAGCGAAGAGCCAAATTTTCCTAGGCCTACAATGATGTATTTCATGATTCAGTTCCTTAATTAATTAATATTTCGTCCTTTGGATAGCGGTAATTAAAATGCCTCACTTTTCTTAAAATAGCGATCATCACGGTTAACATACTTACCCTTCCGATGAACATGGTAAATATGATGACGACTTTAGATGGTGGAGTTAAATCTGCCGTTATTCCTGTGCTTAATCCAACTGTACTGTATGCTGAAAATGCTTCAAAGGCAATGCTTAAAAGAGATTTATCGCCATCAAAGGAAGCAATCAGAAAAATAGCTATACCTATGACTATCAAAGATAGTGAGATAATCGCGAATGCTCTTCTAATCGAAATATAGGCTATCTCTCTTTTAAAAAACTCGATCCGGTCCTTTCCCTTTGCAAGGCTGAAAAAATTGAGCGTAGCCACAGCAAAGGTACTTGTCTTAATACCTCCTCCTGTAGAGACAGGCGATGCACCTATCCACATGAGGAGAAAAAGTATCATGAGGGTACTGAATTGTAAGGCGCCGGTATCCACCGTATTGAAACCAGCGGTTCTCGGTGTGGCCGCACCAAAGAAAGCGGTTACTATTTTTCCGAACGGGCCGTGTTCCGCAAGGGTATTATTATACTCGAAAAGGTAAAAAATAATGGTTCCCCCGGTAAGCAGGAAAAATGTTGAATAGATCACCAGCCGCGTATTCAGATTGATCACCCAGGGAGAATGTATCTGGGTCTTGTTTTTAGTAAGGCGGAAAAGCCGGTTCTTAAAAAGATGGATCACATATTTATAAAGGTTCAGCACAATCGGGAAACCTATCCCACCCAGAATAAATAAAAAAGCGATGATTAAATGTAATGGGTAATTATACCTGAACGCGGGATCGTAAAGGCTCTGTTCCAAAGTCGTAAAACCCGCATTACAAAACCCGCTGACAGAATGAAAAAGTGAAAAAAACAGGCGATCTGATATTTTGGTTATTTCAGAACCTGTCAGGCTGAAATATATAAAAACAAAGCCAATTGCCTCTACCAGCACGGTGATAAATAATATTTTCTTTAGAATAGCGAATACTTCATTGATCTTGTCTGAACTGGTTATATACTTCAGTAATAACTGGTTCTGATAGGAACTCTTACCCCGGAAGAAATAACTGAAATAACTTGCAAAGGTCATTATTCCCAGTCCACCTAATTGCATCAGGATTAGAATTATACTTTGTCCGAATCCTGTAAAATAGGAACCTGTATCCACCACTATTAAACCGGTAACACAAACAGCACTAGTGGAAGTAAAAAGGGCATCCAGAAAACTTATTCCCTCATAGGTTGCGTTGGGAAGCATTAGAAGCATTGTTCCAATAAAAATTATGGAAAGAAAACTGGCTAGGAATAACTGAGCAGGATTTAAATAGGTTTCTTTCAGGCTGAATTCCATAGTGAAAATCTCCCTGACAAAATAAAGTAGTACAGCTAGATAAACGTATCCCGTTTTGTGAAGTATGCCGGAAAATGGAATGTTTTCCCTGATAGAATCTATTCGAGTTAAGAACATTAGAAGAAAGATCAGCGCTAATAATCCATCGATGATTTTGATCTTCCTGCGAAAATTTAAACGGAAAACTACATATCTAATCAGGATAGCGGTGAAACCTGCACCCAGAAAAATAAAAAGAAGATCGTATAATCGTTGTTCTTGAATTTTTTGCTTACTAAATCCTAGATCGTAAACCGCAATAATTAGTGAGATAGAACTGAGCAGAAATGAAAACCATTTCAGGTATTTCAAGAACTTTTCGTTTTTCAGCCAGCTTCTG
>CAYWAB010000035.1:0-11814 GCA_964456105.1 uncultured Christiangramia sp.
TAGTTTTTTCAATATACCATGCATTTGATGATGCCTGAAACCCGAATTCTTAAACTTATCTTAAATATTCTGCCGCTGTTTTGAGTGAAAACAAAAAAAAATCTGCCTTAAGCGAATCTGGAAGTAATCCTTCTTCAAGGAATGTTAGCTCGGAATCAGCAAAAAGGATCAGGAATTTCAGGAAAAACAAATTTTCAGAAAAAGAGCTACTCAAGCAGTTACTTGAAGGGAACAAAACCGCATTGGGCCGGGGGATCACGCTTATTGAAAGCAATCAGCCAACTCACCAAAAGATGGCGGAATATCTTATTGAAGGAGCACTGCCTTATGCTCACAAATCAATAAGGATTGGTATAACCGGAGTTCCCGGGGTTGGTAAAAGTACTTTTATTGAAAGCTTCGGAAGACATCTTATTCAAAAAGGAAAGAAGGTCGCAGTACTTGCAGTAGATCCCAGCAGCTCGGTTTCACGGGGAAGTATCCTTGGCGATAAAACCCGTATGGAAGAGCTGGTAAAAGAGAAAAATGCTTTTATAAGGCCTTCTCCCAGTGGAGATTCCTTAGGAGGCGTTGCCAGGAAAACCAGGGAAAGTATCATTTTATGTGAAGCTGCAGGCTTCGATGTGATCCTGATAGAAACTGTTGGTGTAGGACAAAGTGAAACCACCGTCCATAGTATGACAGACTTTTTTCTGTTGCTTAAACTTGCAGGCGCCGGAGACGAATTACAGGGAATTAAGCGCGGAATAATGGAAATGGCAGACGCCATAGTGATCAACAAGGCTGATGGAGAGAATAAAAAAGCTGCGAGAGAAGCAAAAACCGAATTCAGCCGTGCACTGCATTTGTATCCTCCAAAAGAAAGTGACTGGAAACCTTCTGTAAAACTCTGCAGTGCACTTAATAATGAAGGTATTGAGGAAGTCTGGGAGATGATCTCTGAATTTCAGGCTAAGACACAGGAAAATGGCCATTTCCAGCATAACAGGCAGGAACAGAATAAATTCTGGCTATTTCAAACCGTCAACGACTATTTGAAAAGTAGATTTTATGAAAATCCCGAGATAAAGGAGGCGTTAAAAGAACAGTTGCAATTGATAGAAGATAATAAAACGACTGCCTTCAATGCTGCGAAATATTTACTCAGCCTGGCCTGATCTTTCGTTATTCAGGAAACGGGTTACCAGGTAGTTCCTTAATTTAAAGAATAAATAGCCAAAGATAATTCCTATTACCATCCCGGTTAATACATCCCCCGGATAATGAACTCCCAAATAGATCCTGCTATAGGAAACTACAATCGCCCAAAGCAGCAAAAATGGGAACAGTTTAGGATAATGTTTCTTGAATAACAATCCCAGAAAAATAGCGACACCGGTTGAATTTGCGGCATGTGCCGAAAAGTAACCAAATCTTCCGCATCTTTCAGCCACAATTCTCGCGTATTCCATCACTCCCGGCTGTCTGCAGGGACGAGGTCTTTCAAAGCCATGCTTAAAAAGGTTAGCCAGTTGGTCAGTAGCCGTGATCAACAATGCAACCACAATCATCGTTAAAAGAGTGGATTTCCAGCCAAATTTTCTGAAAATAAGATAGAGCAAAACTGCGTACAGAGGAATTGCCATCCATTTATCACTAATAGCGATCCACAACCAATCCCAGTTCTCAGCGCCAAGGTTGTTCAAATAAAGGAAAAGCTCTCTGTCTATTTTACCCAGTTCTTCCATCTACTCATTTTCATAGCGGGAAACCTCCCTGTCATAAAATTCGTTAGCCTGTGTGATCAGGCCTTCAGCTTCACTTGATAATTCCTTTTCATCCTCTTTATCGAAATCCTCGAGCCATTCTACTTCATCATTTTCCAAATTGATTATAAATCTCGGATACTCTGTATGTATCACGAAAATAGAATCGGGATGGTCTGTATTATCACCTAATATGAATTTTGGAAGCTCCATAATATTTCTTTTAAACTTTTAGTATTTCTTCTTTTTTCTGAATTAAACTTTTACTCAGATAATTAAACCTGAAATATAGTAATAATGCGGATGACGTAAGACCGGCAAGTAGACCCATCCAAATCCCCATACTTCCTAACTGTTCCGGCTGTCCGAAAAAGTAACTTACGGGAAACCCAATGATCCAGTAAGATATAAAGCATATCACGGTTGGGACCTTTACATCCTGCAAACCTCGCAATGCTCCAAGAATTACTACCTGCATCCCATCGCTCAACTGGAACAATGCGGCTACTACCAGTAATTGTGAAGCCAGGGCTATCACCTCAGCATTGTCTATATAAAAAACCGGGAATATATCCTTGAATACAATAAATATTATGGCAAATACAGCTTCGATTAAAAAAACCAACAGGAATATCGAAAATCCAATTCTTCTTAATTCCCGATATCTTTTTAATCCTACCTGATTGCCTACTCTTATGGTAGCAGTAACACCAAGGCCCACTGCGATCATAAACGTCATTGAAGCCAGATTAAGCGCGATCTGGTTCGCCGCCTGTGGATTGGTTCCAAGGGTACCCGCCAGGATTATCGTGGCCGTGAATATGGCGACTTCAAAGAACATCTGTAATGCAGTAGGAAGTCCTAAAGACAATAGCCTTCTGAAAATTGACCATTTGATCATCTCCTTTTTAGACCATTCGAAGTACTCGGCAAATTTTATCTTATGTCGTAATATTTCCCAGATAAACCATAACATAAAGAACCTTGAGATCAAGGTTGCCCATGCTGCGCCTTCCAGTTCCAGTCTCGGGAATATCCAGATCCCATAAATAAGAAAATAATTGGCTATAATATTAACAATGTTTGCTAACAGTGTAGCATACATGGCATAACGGGTTTCCGAAAGTCCGTCGGCAAACTGTTTAAATGCCTGGAAAGCCATTAAGGGCAGCATACTTAGTGCAACAATATTAAGATAAGGTATGGCGAGCTCCACCACTTCCTCAGGCTGATCCATATAATAGAGTATTGGCTTAGCTAGCAGTAGTAAAATGAACAGAAATAATCCGTTAAGGCTAGAGAGAATGAGTCCGTGATGAAAAAAGCTCCGGCCACGTTCCAGGTCTCTCGCTCCATCAGCTTCAGCGATCAAAGGCGTTATTGCAAAAGAAAATCCAATTCCTAAAGACATCGCAATAAAAACCAGTGCATTGCCAAGCGAGACAGCGGCAAGCGGAGCCGCACCAAGTCTACCAATCATAAGATTGTCTACCAGGCCAACCATTACGTGACCCAGCTGACCAAGCATGACCGGGTAGGCTATATTAAGATTTCTTCGAAATTCTTTGGTATAAGCTGAAAGCTGCAAAACTAGAAATTAGGCATGCAAAGGTAGGAGGTTTACTCCTCTTTCAAAGGTTTACTATTAAAAAAGAATTCTTTTAAATCTTAATCAGGGTTCTGTATTACATCAGTATTGATGTTATCAAGACCATATTTGTCTATGAGAAATACCAAAGAGGCCATTGTAGCTGCGCCAAGTTCAAGCTCCCTCTTATTTACGTGCTCAAAAGTATCATTGGCAGCATGATGATGATCAAAATATCTTTGAGAGTCAGGCCTTAGCCCGGCAAGTACGGTATTTCCTCCTTTAAGCGGACTAATATCGGCTCCCCCTCCACCCTTTTCGAAATAATGGATAAGGTAAGGTTTGAATAATTTTTTCCAGTCGAGTATTCTATTGAACTGTGTAGCATTTGCAGTTATCGAAAATCCTCGTGGAGTAAAGCCTCCAGAATCGCTTTCAAGCGCAAAAATATGATCTTCATTCTTCGATTGTGCTACCTCAGCATATTTATTACCGCCTCTGAGTCCGTTTTCCTCGTTCATAAAAAGGACGACCCGTATCGTCCGTTTTGGGATGTAATTTAACTCTTTGAATAACCTGAGAACTTCCATTGATTGAACAACACCGGCTCCATCATCATGGGCTCCATCTCCAATATCCCAGGAATCCAGATGACCTCCTACTACCATTATCTCTTTAGGATATTCTGAACCTGTTATCTCACCAATAACATTATAGGACTGCACATCTTCATGCTGCTCACAACTTAGCTTGAAATAAAATTCCAGGTCATTTTGCAACTTCAGCATACTGCTTAAATATTCAGCATCCTTTGTCGAGATCGCTGCAGCCGGAATCCTGTCTTTTACAGGGGTGTCGCCATAGCTCATCGCTCCTGTATGCGGTAGATCATCCAGCCTAAGGTTCATAGACCTAACGATCACTCCTACTGCGCCATATTTCGCTGCTTCCTTTGCTCCAGAGTAGCGCTGGTCGACACATCCACCGTAGGCTTCAAACGTATGAATAAGGTCTGCTCTCATTGGCCTGTTAAAAAATACGATCTTACCTTCGATATTTTCCCTGCCATATTCAGCAAGCTGATCTATCCCAAGAACTTCTATTACTTTGGCCTTGGTTCCTTCCAACGGAGTGGCTACAGAACCACCTAGCGCTGTAATATTTACATTTCTCGTTACACCCGGTCCCGTTTGAACAAATGCAAACTCTCTTTCTCCCCGGGTCCATTTTGGAACCATTACCGGTTGCAACCAGACTTTATCTAATCCTAATTTTTTCAACTCATCACGAGTATACTCCACTGCCTGCTGGGCGTTGTAGGATCCCGAAAGTCTTCCACCGATCTCGTTGGATAAATGATCCAGCCATTCATAGCTCTTTCCGTTGAGCAAAGACATATCATATATCTTTCTTACCTGAAGTGAATCTGAAGTATATTCAGTTTGGGAAAATAAGGAGAACCCTGTTAGGAACAGGATCAAATAAACATAAAAGGCTTTCATTTATAACAATTTTGGGCTAAAATAACGCCTATTCTTTATTATTCCGAAAACATAGGAAAATTTCTACTCCTTTTGTAATTGTTCGCGGTATTGATCAATATTCTTCTTAATCTCTGGATCAAGTTCGGGTTCCTTTACCTCTGAGTATTTTTGAAGTTCCTTGAATAAAATATTTGCCACAAGGTAACGGGCCGTCGCCTTGTCATCTGCGGGTATTACGTACCAGGGAGCCTTCTCTGTAGAGGTTTTGTTAATAGCATCCTGATAACATTCCTGGTAATCATCCCAAAGTTTTCGTTCCTTAAGATCGCCGGGAGAAAATTTCCAGTTCTTATTAGGTTTATCCAGGCGTCGTAACAATCTGTTCTTTTGTTCCTTTTTTGAAAGGTGCAGAAAGAACTTAAAAATTATAGTTCCGTTCTCTGAGATATGCTTTTCAAAATTCCTGATCTGTTCAAACCTTTTTTCCCAGAATTCTTCATTGATGTCTTCCAGCTTATTAACATCCGGCAAATTTTCATTAAGAATATATTCAGGATGTACACGTGTTACCAGTACATTCTCATAATGGGTACGATTAAAAACGCCAAATTTCCCCCGATCGGGAAGTGCTACATAATGTCTCCATAAATAATCATGTCTTAATTCATGGTAGGTCGGAGTCTTAAAACTATGAACTACCACTCCCCGACTATTAAAATCTTTAAAAACTTCCCGGATAAGGCTATCCTTCCCAGCGGTATCCATTCCCTGCAAACAAACCAGGACGGAATACTTTCCATGGGCATATAAGGTATCCTGCCAATCGCCAAGATCCTTCCTTATCTTTTCCATTTCGTTCTCTATCCTTTTTTCTGAAGTTCCAAGATCCTGGAGAGTGTCTTCCTTGGAGAGTGTAATAGGTTCTGTTACTTTAAATTTTAGGTAATCGATATCTTTCATATGCTAATTGTTGGTAACTAAATATAACCTTTAATTTTTTTATCTTCGCGACAAATAATTTCGACTTGGATCAGAACGAGAAAAAAGATATCATTGAAAAGGTGACGACCCTGTTAAAGGAGATTCCGTCATCTATGGACGTGGTTAGAAAAGGGGGAAACAGAGACCGGAGATTCAATTACCTGGCTACGCATATGGTGGAAAAAGCCATTGAAAAAGATGCTCTGATCGTTTCTGAGAATCGCCAGGGAATAGCTATTCTTTTCAAGACCAGCAAAAAGGATAATAATATCTGGAAAGACCTTTGGACTCAGCTGGGACTTGTAATAAACGTAACCGGTATTAAGAATGCCTTTAATATCATCAAAACCCAGAATTATATTAAAAAACAAAGACCTCAAAAAGGAGAATATCTTTATTGCTGGTTCTGGGGAATCCTTAAAGGAGCCAGAGGTGCAGATACGCAGGTAGGAAAGGAAATGAAGGATGAGTTCTACAGGCGTGCCAAAGAATATAATCTGCCTTTATATGCGGAAACGAGGATGAGGAAAAACGCCATAGTTTATCAAAAATTCGGATTTACACTTTTTCATGAATGGGATCATCCCAGCGGAGACACTATGTATTTTTTAAGGTACGACCCTCCACAGGAAAAATAAAACAAACCGGCTATTCAGCCGGTTTTTCTTTTAGAACCTGTTCCCAAATAATTTCACGTCCTCTTCAGATATTTCCTTTCCACCAAGGATGATAAGTCTTTCAACGACATTCCGCAATTCCCGCACATTTCCACGCCATTCGTTTTCTTTTAGCAGATCCATTGCTTCTTTTGTAAATACCTTCTTATTGGTCCCCTGCTCCTGTGCTATCTTTTCGCTGAAATGCTCTACAAGCAAAGGAATATCCTCTTTACGATCCTTCAATGGTGGCACTTCAATAAGAATAACGGCCAGCCTGTGGTAAAGATCTTCCCGAAACTTATTTTCTTCGATCTCCTTTTTAAGATCCTTATTGGTAGCGGCAACGACCCTTACATCCACCTTGATATCCTTATCACTACCTACCCTCGATATACGATTCTCCTGAAGTGCACGCAGTACTTTTGCCTGCGCAGAAAGACTCATATCTCCTATCTCATCAAGGAATATGGTTCCTTTATTAGCGGCCTCAAACTTACCTGCCCTGTCCTTATTTGCAGAAGTGAACGCACCTTTCACATGTCCGAACAATTCGCTTTCGATAAGTTCAGCGGGTATGGCCGCACAGTTCACTTCAACCATGGGGCCTTTGGAACGATCACTCTTTTGATGGAGCCAATGGGCCACCAGTTCTTTTCCAGTTCCGTTCGGGCCGGTAACCAACACACGTGCATCGGTATGAGCCACTTTTTCGATGATATCTTTAATTCGTTTGATCTCTTCAGACTCCCCTACCATTTCATAGTTCTTGCTAACCTTCTTCTTTAAACGGGTGTTTTCTACTACCAGTTCTTTGCGGTCCAGTGCATTTCTTACAGTATTTAACAACCGATTAAGGTCTGGCGGTTTGGAAATATAATCGAAAGCACCAATCTTCATCGTATTTACGGCGGTTTCAAGATCACCATGTCCGGAGATCATCACCACAGGGATTTCAGGTTTTACCTTTTTGGTTGCTTCCAGGACTTCTACCCCATCCATTTTGGGCATCTTGATATCGCACAGTATAAGGTCGAAATCTTCATTTTTAACCAGTTCCATTCCTGCTAAACCATCTTCCGCTTCGGTTACTTCATAATCCTTGCTTTCCTCTGTCAGGATCTTATTGAGAACCCTACGTATAGAGGCTTCATCTTCTATTAATAATATTTTTGCCATTAGAATATCGTAAATTTTAAACCACTTCTCCCATAAAAGGTATTAGTGTCATTGATTGTATAAATGTTGTTCCTGTCGGCGTCTCTAAGCCTGATATCGTTCAAAAGTGTATGCCCCCCATAAATGTAGAATTTGAAGTGGTCTGTAAAACCAAATTCATACCCCAGTCCACTCAAAAGAATGGTCATTGACATACTTTCCGCTATCTGATTATTTTCAGGATTTCGGGGAGCGATATCAAAATTCCTTTGAACATTGGCAAAGAATCCATCAAGAGTTATAAATGCCTGCATTGCATGCCTGTCATTAAAATAATACTTTAAATTGGATTTGGGTGTACCAACCATAAAAGACCATGAATCATTTAACTCTTTCGAGTAATTTATAATTGGAAGAGGAAAGGGAAATCCAGTGGTTGTAGAATATTTAAGTCCTAATATCCACCTGTAAGCATTTTTCATTTTTAAGAAATAAACCGCCCCGGTGTAGATAAGGTCATCACTCTCAATATAGGATTCTGAAAAATTGGATGCAATCTTAACTCCGCCTTCGGCACCAAACCGCCAGAATTCATTCATCTTAAAGGTGTAACCTAGAGTGAAGGTGGCTGATTGAAATCTATCCAGATCGAAGGTGTCGAAATTTTCAGGATCCTCATATTTGAATTCCACGTTTCTGTATTCTATACCCGGAACAAGATAGGTACCTTCCTTTTTTAAACGGATAGGAAACGCAGCCTGTGCACGAAATCTTCTGAAAGAATTATCTGAATTCTTCTGGGGAAAATAGGTGTATTCCAGCCTTGCAAGATCTGTAGATTGAGCCAGATTTGGTAGGCTAATCAAAAAAGCAAATAAAAAAATAAAATTTCTAAGCTTCTGCATCTCCATCTTCCATTGATTCCTCTTCATCATTTTTTCGTGGATAGAACATATGAACATCTCTTTGAGGGAATGGTATGGTAATATTATTAAGCCTGAACATATTATTGATCTTGAACCTTAATTCACTTTTTACCTTAGGATCTACAAAACTATCAGACACATAAAAGTGCAAAGCGAAAAGCAGCGCTGAATCACCAAAATCCTCAAAAAGTACAAAAGGTTCAGGCTTCTTTAAAATCGCCTTTTGCTCCCTTGCACATTCCAGCAATACCTCCCTTACTTTTTCCACGTCGCTCCCGTAAGACACCCCTACCTTAACGAATTCCCGGGTGGTTTTATGATTCTGGGTATAATTATAAACGGTATCACTTATAAATTTATGATTGGGAATGATCATTACTTTGTCATCCCTCGTTAAAGCCCTGGTCGTTCTTAATTTGATCTGAAAGACCCTGGCAACACGCCCATCCATTTCAATAATATCACCAACTAAAAGTGATTTATCTAGGATAATGAAAATACCTCCTATAACATCCTGAAAAAGCTCCTGTAAGGCAAGACCAAGTCCTACGAATAAAGCGGCAGAAGCTGTTAAAAGAATTGTTACATCCACTCCGGCTGAACTCAGGGTAATGAGTATTACCGTTAGATAAACAAAGTATTTTATGAATTTGAAGACACTAATGAATTTCATTTTGTCCTCACTAAGTAATTTTGAAGTAATAAAAGACCTAACCACACGCAGTACCAGACTGGTAACAACAAAAGCAAGGATCACAAGAACAACAAGACCTACAGTTATCTTAATATCCTCGCCACCAATGCTATAACTAAAACCGGCGTTCCAGATATCCTTAATAAGGCCCCAGATATCCTGTTCAATTACCTCTGTTACTTTTTCTTTAGTTGTTTGATCCTGTATCATTAATACTTAAGCCATTTATATAATTCCTTATAACTGGGTTTTTTGCCGTACATCAAAATCCCTACTCTGTATATTTTAGCTGAAAGCCATAAAACTGCAAAATTCGTCCCAATTAAGATAGTGATCGAAATTGCGATTTCCCACCAGGGAACTCCAAAAGGAATTCGCATGAGCATCACAATGGGAGAAGTTAACGGTATAATGGAAAAAATTGTAGATACCGTGCCATGTGGATTTTCTACCACCGACAAGAATCCTACATAAATTCCTAGTATCAAAGGAAGAATAATTGGAAACATGAACTGCTGGGTATCAGTTTCGCTGTCAACCGCGGCACCAATTGCCGCATAGATCGCACTATATAAAAAATAACCAGCAATAAAATATACTAAAAAGAAACTTAACAGGCTTGCATATGGCAGTTTCAGAATATCGATCACCAGCTGATTTATCTCTGAAGGTGGTACCGCATTTACCGCATCCGCAGCCGGTGTCTGCACCGCCGTTGGATCTATCCCCAAGAAGGATGAAATACCAAATAACAGGAAGGCTCCTAAAACGATCCATATCGTGAACTGTGTAATACCAGCCAAGGAAGTTCCAACTACTTTACCTAAAAGCAATTGAAAAGGTTTTACCGAAGAAACGATGATCTCTATTATTCGATTGGTCTTTTCCTCGATAACACTTCGCATTACCATATTCCCGTATATTATTATGAACATCATTAAGAGATACCCTGCAGCTCCACCGAAGAACATTTTAATATAATTAGACATCTTAGAACTACGTTCTCCAGAGAAGTTCTGTAGATCTACATCCACGTTTGCGCGGGCCTTATCTATTTCATCTATATCAATACCTTTGGAAATCAGCTGTTCCCTTGTTAGTTTATCTGAAATGGTCTTTTCTATATTTTCGATAGTTCCAAAGCCAGGCGTTTCCTTGCCAAGAAATTCTATCTTTTCAGGTTTTTGTGAGACAGGGTCCAGTTCAGAAATATAGATAAGACCGTAATACTCATTTTCCAATATCTTATTTCTTGCATCTACTAGATTTTCAGAGGAAAAATCCAGGTACTGCACCTGCTCTCCATCTTTGAACTCTTCGGCGAATAGCCCGCTTTCATCATAAATACCAATGATCTTTTGCTCGGTGCTATTTAACATACTTAAATAGGCGATCAACAGGATCATTCCAACAAATATGAGCGGACTCAAAAACGTCATTACGATAAATGTCCGGTTACGAACCCTTGCCAGATATTCGCGATTTACAATAAGCCTGAGATTACGCATTTTGGGTTACCGTTTTAATGAAAATATCATTCACCGAAGGAATAACTTCTACAAAATGATTGATTTTCGCCTTGTTCAAAAGGAATTGTAATAAATCGTTCGAAGATTCTTCTTCTCTAAGTTTAACGGTTAATTTTAGATCCTCGTTTATACTTTTAAAGTTTGCGGGCCATATCTTGAAATTTTGCTCCAATTCCTTTTTTAAACTTACCTCATCAATTGCCTCAAGACCTACCTCAAAAGTATTGGATTTATATTCCTTCTTTATCTCAGAAACCTTACCGTCCAGAAGTTTATTGGATTTATGAATAAGCGCGATATAATCGCAAAGTTCTTCCACGCTTTCCATACGGTGAGTAGAGAAAAGAATGGTGGCCCCCTCTTCTTTTAATTGAAGTATTTCAGCCTTAATAAGATTTGCATTAACCGGATCGAATCCGCTGAAAGGTTCATCAAAGATCAATAATTTCGGGCTATGCAGCACTGTGATGACGAACTGGACTTTCTGGGCCATTCCCTTGGAAAGCTCCTGGATCTTTTTATCCCACCACCCCTCAATTTCCAGTTTTTTGAACCAGTATTGCAGTCTTTCTTTCGCTTCACTCTTACTTAATCCTTTTAGCCTGGCCAGATATAATGCCTGTTCTCCCACTTTCATGGATTTATACAGGCCTCTTTCTTCGGGCAGATAACCTATGTAAGCGATATCATCAGGATGCAGAGGTTTACCTTCAAGGTATACCCTTCCTTCATCCGGCATGGTGATCTGATTGATAATTCTTAATAAAGTGGTTTTTCCTGCACCGTTGGGACCAAGAAGTCCGAAGATACTTTGTTTGGGAATATTTATTGAAACATTATTGAGTGCAGTAAAATTTCCGAAGCGCTTGTAGATATTCTCTGCAACCAAAAGATTTTCCATATGGCTTTATATAGGAAGGTTAAAGATATAGAAATACGCAGAGAGTGGCGGCCGATTAAGAAGATTTTATAATTTCAAAATGGCCTAAAAACAAAACCCACCCTTAACGGTATTAAGGATGGGAAAAAAATTGCTATGAAAAAGAAAAATTA
>CAYWAB010000035.1:11824-19258 GCA_964456105.1 uncultured Christiangramia sp.
TAGACAGACAGTCGGGGTTGATTAAGAAGAATTTATAATTTCCCAAAAGTTCTTAAAAACAAAACCCACCCTTAATAAAATTAAGGATGGGAAAAAAATTGCTATGAAAAAGAAAAATTATCACTAAAAGACTTAGTGATAATCAAATATATAAATTTTTTCTTAAAACCTGCCCTTAAGAAAACATATCTTTGACTTTCTCAAAGAATGATTTGTCGCTTTTTTCGGGATTTGGCTGGAAATTTTCGTCGTTAGCCATCCTTTCAAAGAACTCTTTTTGTTCTTTAGAAAGTGTTTTAGGAGTCCATACATTTACATGAACAAGCAGGTCTCCTTTACCATATCCATTTATACTTGTGATTCCTTTTCCTCTTAATCTCAAGATCTTTCCAGACTGCACGCCTTCTTCTATCTTGATACGTACTTTTCCAGTAACTGTTTCTATTTCTTTAGAGGTTCCCAAAGCTGCTTCAGAAAAACTGATATATAGATCATAATGAAGGTTATCCCCTTCTCGCTGTAAACTTGGATGCTCTTTTTCTTCGATAGCTACCAATAGGTCGCCGGGAATTCCGTTGCCCGGAGCTTCGTTACCTTTTCCAGAAACCTTCAACTGCATCCCGTCTTCCACACCTGCAGGAATTTTAATGGAAACGGTTTCTTCTTTTACCTGTAATCCCTGAGCATCGGCTCCTTCCGGTTTTTTATCAATGATTTGTCCACTTCCTCCACAGGTCGTACATGGAGAGGCTGTTTGCATTCTACCTAAGATCGTATTTGTGACACGAGTGACCTGTCCTGTCCCGTTACAGGTCGAACAAGTTTTATAGGTAGTTCCGGGAGCCTGTACTTTACGCTTAACCTTGATCTTTTTTTCACAGCCATTGGCTATTTCCTCCAGATTAAGACTTACTCTAATTCGTAGATTGCTCCCTTTTGAACGACGTTGACCGCCACCAAAACCTCCGAAACCGGAAAAGCCACCTCCAAAACCGCCGCCAAAAATATCACCAAACTGGCTGAAGATATCTTCCATATTCATACCTCCGCCGCCAAAGCCACCACCTTCAAAGGCTTGGTGGCCAAATCTGTCATATTTGGCTCTCTTTTCCTGATTTCCTAAAACTTCATAGGCTTCGGCCGACTTTTTAAACAATTCTTCTGCTTTACTGTCACCCGGGTTTTTATCAGGATGATACTTTAAGGCCATTTTACGATAGGCCTTTTTAATCTCTGCTGCCGAGGCATCCTTACTTACTCCTAATATCTCGTAATAATCTTCTTTCATGTTGGTTCTTTACAGTTCGTAAAAAGCTTAATTACTGGCCGGTGACTACCTTAGGATACCTAATGATTCGCTCCCCAAGTTTGTATCCTGGCTCTACCACATCAACAATCTTGCCTTTAAGGTCTTCTGAAGGAGCTGGTATCTGTGTGATTGCCTCATGTATTTCAGAATCAAAGTCATCTCCCTTCTCGACCTTCATTCTTTCAAGTCCTTTAGCCTTTAGGGTTTCCCTTAACTTATTGTGAATAAGCTCCACTCCCTTCAACAAATCTTCATCGCCAGATTTCTTTAATTCATTAAGGGCTCTGTCAAAATCGTCCATGATTGGCAACATGGCTGTCATGACTTCCTGATTGGCAGTCTTGAATAATTCGAGCCTTTCTTTGGAAGTTCTTCTTTTGTAATTTTCAAATTCCGCAAAAAGTCTTAAAAACTTATCTTTTTCTTTTTGAAGATCTTCTTTCAACTGTTCTTCTTCCGTAAGCTCTTCTTCCTCTGCTTCAGGCTTATCTGAAGCATTCTCTACCTCATCTATTGCATCATCGATCACTTCTTCTACCTGATCTTTGATCTCTTTATTTTCGTTTTCGTTTTTATCTTCTTTACGACTCATTTCGTTTAAATTTTCTTTCACGCTCAAAAGGTCAAAATCATTGCCAATCCTTTGTGGATGTCAAAATGTCACTAATTTTTTTGGACTGAAATAGGACCTGTCTCTATTGTACTAAGTCAGGGATTTCGGAAGATCTAAGAAATTAAGGTTTTCTCGCTTTATTAATTCAATAAAAAAAGAAAAATTGAGATCCCGAAGAGGCTATTAAATTATCGCTAATTCTAAGAGGACTTTTATTTTTGAGGATATTGATTTTTAATTCTTCATAAAAATATTATACCAATTTCATTAAAACCATAGCTGGATAAAAAAGCAGCAGAACAATAAGATTTCTGTTATTATCTCAATGAGAAATTCTAATGAAAGAATAGATTCATTCCGTAAGATCGCCAAGTGCCCGGGCCAGGTTCTTATATTTAAAATCAAATCCGGCAGCTTCGATCTTACTGCTACTCACCAGCTGACTGGAAAGAACGATCTGGGACATTTCCCCAAGAAGTGTTCTAAGCACGAATTTTGGAACATTTGGCAACCATACGGTTTTCCCCATCTGGCTGGCTAGTTCTTTGGTCATTTCTTTGTTGGTAACCGGATTAGGAGCAACCGCATTGTAGACTCCAGTCAATTCGTTCTCTATGCTGTGTAAAAAGATGCCGGCAAGATCCTCTATGTGGATCCAGGATTGCCATTGTTTGCCGCTCCCTAAAGCTGCTCCCATATTAAGAGAGATAGGTTTCTTGATTTTTTCAAGCATTCCGCCTTCTTTAGCCAGAACCAGGCCTATTCTTATTTTTGCGACATCGAGCCCTAATTTCTCGAATTCGTCGGCAGCCTCCTCCCATTTCTTAACCACTTCTCCCACAAAATTATCGGCTACCTGATGATCTTCTTCGGTATAAAGTTTCTCTAGTGAGCTTGGATAGATACCTATTGCACTGGCAGAAATAAAGTTTTCAACCTTATGAGGATTTTCAGAAAGTGTTTTAAAGAGTAAAGCGGCAGTCTCGGTACGACTTTTTATAATGGTACGTTTATAGGATTTGGACCAGGGTTCCGCAATACTTGCACCGGCCAGATGAACAATCATCCGGACATCTTCGATACATTCCTTTTCTATAATTCCCGCTTCCGGATCCCAGTAAAATCCCTGATAGCCTTCTTCATTTTCCAATTTAGATTTACTGGTGGTAAGGTAGTTTACTTTTATTCCTTTTTCGCGGCACAAACCGGTAAGCTGTGAACCGACCAACCCAGTAGCTCCTGTAATTAATATCCGCATCTCTTTTTGAGCTTAAGATACATAAGACAACAGGTTCACTATTAATTTTATCAGAGGTTTAACGGAGATAATATTATATTTTAACAGCCCTTAACATTTCCCGTTTACCGGGAGGTCCGGGAAGTTTTTCTACCTGGAATCCGGTGGCCAGCATAGCTCTTCTTACGCTGCCTTTGGCTGCATAGGTTACAAGGACTCCTTTGCTTTTAAGCGCGCTGAACATTAAAGAGAAGATCTCTTCTGTCCAAAGCTCCGGCTGGACACGAGCTCCAAATGCATCAAAGTAGATCAGGTCAAATTCTTCAATCTTATCGATCTCATGGAATTTTTTCTTCTCTTTTTTCAGAAAGAAATTACTGGATAAGGCCTGCCTGGTTTCCCAGGGGACATCATGCATTTTTAAGAAAATATCTTCCATTTCACCAGCAGAAGCTGATGCAGGATAGTTGAGCAATTTAACTTCTTCCATAGGTACCGGAAAAGCTTCTACGCCTGTATAATCAACCTCAAGCTTAATTGGATTACTCTCTAACAATGTGAGAAAACAATTAAGACCCGTGCCGAATCCAATTTCAAGAATAGAGATTTTAGACGGTTTTTTGATTTCCAGAAGATGATGAAAGCCCATTTTTAAAAAGACATGCCGGGCTTCCTGGATCGCACCGTGTTTGGAATGGTATTGCTCATCCCATTCCGGAAGATGAATTGTTACTGAACCGTCGCCTGTCCTTATGATCTTTCGCTCCAAATTATTCTTTTATAAGCACTCCATCTGCCAGGAAGCTCATTGTCCGCTTAGGTTTCGTAATCTTTTCGATCTCTGCCTTGGATTTTCCAGCGTCTTCAGCGAAATGTCTTTGATCTTCCACAGAAGTTTCCTCGACAAAGGCCAGGCCGCGAACAATCACCTCTTTGTCCTCTATATCCTTAGGAACAAAGAATCCATAGTCCTTGAATTTAACCATTGCTCCCTCATTAGATTCCGGAAGCCTGAGCGTCATCCAGCAACCTTTCATTTTACAAACGCTATTTATCTTCGTTGAAAATTTTGTCTGGATAGTATCCCCGGGTTTGAGACTTGAATATTTTTCTTTCATCTCCATTGCGCTTAGAGCACCGGAAGGAGAGATCTTTTCTCCAAAGCTTGAATAGTATTTCTGGTAATCTTCGAATTCAGCCGAAGCTACCGTATTTTTTTGGCCAACTTCCTTACAGGAGGTTAAAAGTAATACTGAACAAAATAAAAGCAAAAGCCGTTTCATACAGGAATAGTTTAATTCAAACTTGATCAAAATTACCAAAATTTTAGATTTTGATTCTACTTTTAATTCGGTAAATTTGGGGTCTCATTATAAAAAACCACTCATCGATGATAGAAATTAAAAAATCTCCCTCCTCCAAAATAGATCAAACCAATTTTGAAAGTCTTGTATTCGGGAAGGTATTTACAGATCATATGATGGAGTGTGATTATAGGGACGGAAAATGGCAAAAACCGGTAATAAGACCTTATGGACCGATAAGCCTTGAACCTTCTGCAAAAGTATTCCATTATGGACAGGCAGTTTTTGAAGGTATGAAAGCTTATAAGGACAAAAATGATAAGATCTGGTTATTTAGACCAGAGGAGAACTTCAATCGAATAAATAAGTCCAGTAAAAGGCTTGCAATACCAGAATTTCCAAAAGAATATTTCTTTGAAGCTCTTGAAGAATTATTGAAGCTCGATAGTGAATGGATCAAAAAAGGATTTGGGAACAGTCTTTATTTAAGACCATTTGTGATCGCCACGGAAGAAGGTGTGTCCGCTTCTGCGTCCCAGCAATATAAGTTCATGATAATTTGTTCTCCTGCTCAGGCCTATTATAGCGGAGAGGTAAGAGTAAAGTTTTCTGAAAAATACAGTAGAGCGGCAGACGGAGGAGTTGGTTTTGCCAAAGCCGCTGGTAATTATGGAGCGCAATTCTATCCAACCAATCTGGCTAAGGAAGAAGGCTTTCAACAGATCATCTGGACAGATGCCAATAGCCATGAATATCTAGAGGAGGCCGGTACAATGAATATCTTTTTCAGAGTCGGCGATAAGTTAATTACTGCACCTACCAATGACAGGATCCTGGATGGAGTGACCAGAAAAAGCGTCATCACCCTGGCTGAAGAATATAATATAGATATAGAGGTTAGAAGAGTTAGTGTCAAGGAAATTGTAGAAGCAGCGGAAAAAGGAGAACTAAAGGAGATCTTTGGTTCAGGAACTGCTACCGTTATAAATCCTGTTTCAGGATTTGGTTATAAGGATAAGAAATTCGAGCTTCCTAAAATGGAAGATTCTTATGCACGTTTTTTCAAGGATAAGCTAATGAAGATCCAGTATAATGAAGCTGAGGACAAGTTTGGCTGGAGATATGAAGTAAAATAAAAAACGATTTTTCAATAAATCATTTAGATGGAAAAATGACAGGGATCTTATACGACCTGTCATTTTCATTTTTACCGGAAGGATTTGCTCTTTTGAAAACCAGAAAACCCTTTTCACCTGAAGGTGCATCAAGATCGACCTCTCCTTCAAAAGCAACAAAGTCGCGGGTCATCCAGTCTCCTTTTGCTTTAATGAAGGTCTCACCAATCTTCTCCATATTCTTATTAAGGATTTCCACAGGTGCATCTCCCTCAAAAAACCAGTATCCCCTAGCTTTTCCACTTAGTCGAAATGGAAATTGAATTTCCTGGTTTGGTAAAGGACTGTCCACTTCAATGAGGTCTGAGATAGATATCTTAAAATCTGTTTTAAAATTAAAGGACCCAAGAATAGTTAAAAGGCTGGTCCTGGCTTCCCTGTTTATGAGGCCTGAATAGATCACCTTATCTTTTCCTAAAGGATCGCATTGCTCCATGGACTTGGTTTTTCCAGTTATACTGATACATTCGGCCGAAAAATCACTGACGCTGAAATGAATGAATATCCCTCCGTATTCGGTCCAATTGGCCGGAACATCCTGAAACCTCAAAAAATAAGCCCATGGTTCGCCTGATTCTAATAAATAGACCATACTTTCCTCTTCATTCAATGAAACATTTGGAGTTACTGGAAGCTTGTGGTCTTTAAGATTTTTTCGTTTCCCCGAAGGGCCATCCACTCCAAAGCCTTTGGGTAGAATAGCCATATAAGGAATTCCCGGTTTTTCGTGAATAGCAAACGGAGGTTTAGAAGCTATAGAATCAGGATACAGATTTATTACCGGAGAATCCCCCGGCAGATCGGCTTCCAGAAGATGGTAGTCTTTAGGGTATTCTAGAATGAATTCCCATTCCTTATTCTGATATTTCTTAAGCTCAACCTGTTCCGGTTTATTATTTGGATCTCTTTCAGAATGCTGTTCAGAGGTGTCAGCTTTTTTGGTTCCCGAAGTATTATTACAGGAAGAAATTAAAATTGAAAGGCAAAGTAAAAAAAGGAGTCTCATTTTTTCTTTTAAGATAATTAATGGATCTCCTTCTTTCTTTAAATTTATCTAAAAAGGTGAATGTCTATTTGTTAAGAACAGAATACAGGTCGGGCTTAAAATAATTTGGTCCCTTCAATACCTTCCCGTCCTCCCGATAAATGGGTTTTCCATCTGCTCCTAGCTTGCTCATATTACTTGACTGAATCTCATCAAAAACCTCTTCGATCTTATGTTGCATTCCATGCTCGATTATGGTGCCGCAAAGAATATAAAGCATGTCTCCAAGGGCATCGGCAACCTCGACCAGGTCATTATTGTTAGCAGCTTGGAGGTATTCTTCATTTTCCTCTTTCATCAAATTAAAACGCAATAAATTTTTTTCTTTTCCAAGATTGGCAACGGGACTTTCATTTATACCCAAACCGAAGGCTGAATGAAACTTCTTAACCGCGTCTATTCTTTTCTTCATATCTATTAAAGCTTAAAAGATTAACTTTGCCTAAAAATAATCAAAATGTTTTCTTCAGGACAATTGATCTTCGCTGCTTTTTTTGTGATTGCTTTTATAATGGTTATGGTTTACAGCTACCGAAAAGATAAACGGCTACATTCTAAATATTATAAAGGAAGTATTTATGTGCTCATAGGGTTTATCATCTTCATTCTTCTTCTTTTTTTCATAAAAACCAGATTAAATCATTAATGCAGGAGGAATACTCCCATGATCGGTTTTTTAAATTAATTATATTAGCACAACTAAACCTTACCATATGAAGATCCTAAAATACCTCCTGTTCCTTATCTTAAT
>CAYWAB010000036.1:0-414 GCA_964456105.1 uncultured Christiangramia sp.
CAGGTTATTGAAAAGCTCTACTGGTACCGGTGAAAAATGTTTTTCAAAATTAGCGGTCTTTAAACTGCTTTCTTTTTTGCTTACTATGGCAACTCCTTTTAAGGTTTTTACTTCTCCAAGTTCAAAGTAGATAACAGGATTCACGTTGTATTCGTTTTTGCGGTTAGCGATATAAACAAAATCCTTATCCCCATAAAAATCAGTACAAACTTTTATAAGTCGTGTTACATGACTTTTGTCAAAAATCGTATCAGATTTGATGGTAGAAATAACAAAACCTTCAAAGAATTCTAATCTGGTAAAATCCAACTCAATGGTTTCAAGATGGAAGTTGTTCATGATTATTCAAAAAAACTGAAAACAGTTCCTCCATATCTACGGCTTTCCCGGAAGTTATTCAGGTGAGAGAGATCT
>CAYWAB010000036.1:424-19242 GCA_964456105.1 uncultured Christiangramia sp.
CGGAAATGATCAATATCTGAAAGATCTGTATGTTTGGAATGTTCAATAATAAGCTGACCTTCTTCAACAAGCATTTGATTTTTGAATACCAGTTCAGAGATCCTTTCAAAATCTTCAGCGTCCATATCATAGGGAGGATCTGCGAATATCACGTCGGCCTTTTCAGGAGCTTTTTCCAGATATTTAAATACATCGCTTTTAATGGTAGTAATAGGAAAGTCCAGTTCCGCAGAGGTCTTTTTTATGAATTTCACGCAATCATAGTTTTGATCTACAGCAATGATATTCTCTGCTCCACGAGCTGCGAATTCATAAGAGATGTTCCCTGTGCCTGAAAAGAGATCAAGAACTTTAAGATTTTGAATATGGTAATAGTTATTCAAGATATTGAACAAGGCTTCTTTGGCAACATCTGTGGTTGGCCTTACCGGAAGCTTTGCCGGAGCTATTAATCTTTTTCCTTTATATTTTCCTGAAATGATCCTCATTAAAATGATTTTAGTAAAATATATTCTTCAAGTTCCTTTCCGGGGAAGGAGGCTGTTTCCAGGTCGTAAGAATGGAACGGGCCAAGAAATGAGATATTTCTAATATACTTCCAGGACATCTTGTATTCGTCTGAATCTTCGGTTATATGCCCCATTAGGATTAATTCCATAGTTTCCGGATCAAGATTCAATTGCTCTGCTGTAAAAAGAATATAATAAAGGAAATCTTCCTTTGTTTCATACTCAAAGCTGTTTGCAAAAATTAATTTTCCGCTCTTAACAACGATCAATTCATAACTTGATTGATGAGAGTGAAGGTAGACCTTTAGGGTTTCCTCATCTTTTTCCGAATGCTTAAGAATTGATTCAATAAGAACGCTTAAACTATGCCGATATTCAAATTCACCGTATTTATCGAAGAAGTAGTTGGTGATATTCGCATAGGGTATATAAATGTTCACGATTTCTTCAGCAATAACATCAAAGGCGATGAAATCCGTTTTTAAGATCTTGGTATTGAACTTTAAATAATTAGAAGCATTCGCTTCGTCGAACATGGAGTAGGGGACGAGACTGAAGAGAGAATTACTGAATAATAAGATCACTTCATCTACCGGAACCTTTAAGCCTTCTTCGTTTTCATAAGCAAGCTCAATTTTTGAAAGTATTTTAATTGGATCTAATTGTTTTTCAAATTTGATCTTTTTAAAAAACCTTATCTGATTCTCGGATCGATCCAGGATACAAAAAGAAAGTCCATTCAAGCTAACCTGAATGGACAGTTTTAAATATGAGTTTTTAGGATTAGTCGTTGTCACCATAAACTTTTGGCCAGTTACCACTGGTATTGACCTCGGTCATAGAACCTACACTAATATATCTTCCGTTTACGTCGTCTACCGACTGGATTTCGTTTTCCTGAAGAACAAGAGTTCTATCCTGGTCATAAAGCACCTTAGCCTTGGCAATTTTCGCTTCAAAGACCGGAATCTTAGATTCTCCCTTAGTAATAGTACCGGCTTCAAGATCGAACTTTGCATCCACGCCCTTCACAGGAACATTCATCATTGTTTTGTATCGCTCTTCATTTCCCTGGAAAAGAGAATCTTTTATAGAAACAAAACCAAGAGTATCAATAACAACGCTTTCAATATATTGATCTACTCCGTATGTTCTTTTATATTCTTCATCAAGATAAGTAGTGTCACGACGCTGAGTGATCGCGAATTCAGCAGTATCAAGGAATTTTACAAGACTGTCGAAATTGCCCTGAAATTCTCCAGTTACCTCTCTGTAAGCTAATTCTGCAGCTCTAATGTCCTTAAGATTTTCAATAACTTTAGCGTATCTCTTCTCTTTTACCTTATTGAATTGAATTGGTTCGTAAACCGCGTTGAAAGTAAGATATGCCAGGAAGATAATCACCAACCAAAGAAGTATCTGTATTACAAATCTCATGCTTTTAAAATTTATGTTTTAATTTGAAGGTTATAGGTTACCCGACAAATCTACAACTTTTTTTTATTCGTAAAAGTTTCTGTCCTAAAAATCCATTCTTATCTTTGAGATTTTATGCACTTTCTATGGAAAAACCTACCCCGGATTCCTTCTACAAATTATTAATTAAAGATCTAGGATTTACCGCAACCGCTAAACAGGAAATAGCATTACAAATGCTTTCTGAATTTGTGGTTAAAGGTGGTAAAGACCGTCTTTTTCTGCTAAAAGGTTTCGCGGGAACAGGAAAGACGACAATAACCAGTACCCTTGTTAAGAATCTATGGAAGATCCGGAAAACGGGAGTGCTGCTGGCGCCGACGGGAAGAGCTGCGAAGGTTATTTCCAACTATTCTGGAAAAGAAGCTTTTACAATCCATAAAAAGATTTATTTTCCTAAGAAATCAAGCGGCGGTGGTGTGCAATTTACCTTGCAGCCGAATAAAAATAAGAATAGCATTTTTATAGTGGATGAGGCTTCAATGATTTCCGATGATGGTGGGAATTCAAAATTATTTGAAAACGGTTCCTTGCTTGATGATCTTATAGAATTCGTTTATTCCGGGCATAACTGCCATTTGGTTCTAATTGGTGACACCGCTCAGCTTCCACCGGTAAAAATGGAATTAAGTCCTGCACTGGAAGAACAAAAACTTGGCCTTAATTATAGTAAGGAGGTTTCTTTTATTGAACTTGATGAAGTTGTTCGGCAGAGTGAGGAAAGTGATATCCTGCATAATGCTACTTTAATAAGAGAAAGTTTGCAGGAAGGTTTCTATGAAAGTTTCAAATTCGAGCTATCTCAAAATGCTGATGTAGTTAGATTAAGGGATGGTTATGAGATCATGGACGCTATCCAGGACAGTTATAATTCTAATGGACACGAAGATACCAGTATAATTGTTCGTTCAAATAAAAGAGCGAATATGTACAATCAGCAGATCCGTTCACGGATCCTGTTCCAGGAAGAAGAAATAGCCGCAGGAGATTATCTAATGGTGGTCAAGAATAATTACTTCTGGCTAAAGCCCAGCAGTGAAGCAGGTTTTATAGCAAACGGGGATATTGTGAAGATACTTGAGATATTCGCCTTCAAGGAGTTGTATGGTTTTCGTTTTGCGGAAGTACAGATCCAGATGGTTGATTATCCTAAGATGAAACCTTTTGAGACTGTAATCATGCTCGATACACTCACCAGCAACACTCCCTCACTTACTTATGAAGAATCAAACAAACTTTATGAAGAGGTGAAAAAGGATTATGCCTCAGAGCGGTCGAAGTATAAGCAGTTCATGAAGATCAAGAACAACAGCTACTTCAATGCGTTGCAGATTAAGTTCTCCTATGCGATTACTTGTCATAAGAGTCAGGGGGGACAATGGAATAATGTTTTTATTGAACAACCTTATTTACCCAACGGAGTTGGCAAAGAATACCTTAGATGGTTATATACCGCTGTCACCCGGGCTGAGGATAAATTATATCTCATAGGCTTTGGGGATGATTTCTTTGCTGCGGACTAATTAGTATTTTTATCAGAAATTTATATGATCAAACCTGAACAAAACAGAATTATTGCAATGATACCTGCGCGCTATGAGGCATCCAGGTTTCCCGGGAAGTTATTGAAGGACCTGAATGGTAAAACGGTTATAAGACGTACCTACGAAGCGGCTGTTGGAACCGAACTTTTTGAGGAGGTGTATGTAGTAACCGATAGTGAAAAGATACTGAAGGAGGTTGAAAGCTTTGGTGGGGTAGCCATTAAAAGTAAAAAGGAGCACGAATGTGGAAGTGATCGCATTGCCGAAGCCGTTGAAGATATGGAGGTGGATATTGTGGTAAATGTGCAGGGGGACGAACCATTCATTGATAAGAACAGTCTTGCCAAACTCCTTGAGGTTTTTGAACAGGATACCAATAAGGAAATTGATCTTGCCTCTTTAAAAACAGCATTGCATGAAACAGAGGAGATAAATAATCCCAATAATGTAAAGGTAATAACAGCACAGGACGGAACCGCACTTTATTTTTCACGTTCTCCAATTCCGTATCCAAGAGATGCAACAGCCAAGGTCACTTATTTTAAACACATAGGGATCTATGCATTCAGGAAAGCCGCTTTAATGGATTTTTACAGATTACCTATGCTTCCATTAGAGGCGTCTGAAAAAATTGAATGTATCAGATATCTGGAATATGGAAAGAAGATCAGAATGATCGAAACCAGTGTGAAAAATATAGGAATAGACACTCCGGAAGATCTGGATAAAGCCAGAAAATTATTGAGTTAATTGCTTACGGCTTGCTTATATGTTTTCAGAGCTCGTTCTCTAGCTTCTTTGTGGTCTACCATTTTCTCGGGATAGTTATCGCTACCATATTCCTCTACCCATTCCTTGATGTATTCTTCATCTTCATCGAATTTATCGATCTGAGTAGTTGGATTGAATATTCGGAAATAGGGAGCTGCGTCAACACCGCTTCCGGCAACCCATTGCCAGTTTCCTACATTTGACGACATTTCATAATCAAGCAGTTTTTCGGCGAAATAAGCCTCGCCCCATCGCCAGTCTATCAACAAATGTTTACAAAGAAAGCTGCCTACCAGCATTCTGATGCGATTATGCATAAATCCGGATTCATTTAATTGCCGCATTCCTGCATCCACAAGGGGGAATCCGGTTTTTCCCTGCTTCCATTTTTCAAATTCCTCTTTATTGTTCCTCCATTTTATCCGGTCATACTTCTTTTTAAAAGCATCTGTGACGGTTTCCGGATAATAATCAAGGATCTGCATAAAAAACTCCCGCCAGACCAATTCATCCAGATAAGTTTTATTTCGGTATTTGTCTGCCTCCCTGGCAACCTGTCTGATGCTAACCGTTCCAAATCTTAAATGGGGTCCAATCCTGGATGTACCCTCCACGGCCGGATAATCTCTTTTCTTTTCGTAGTCTTTTATCAATCCTTCCGTAAGTTTATAATCTGGTACCTCTAGAGAAGACTTTTTAAAACCCATGTCTGAAAGGCTAAGATTCGGAAGTCTTGAATGCTCGATCAAATTGTCCATGTATCTTGTGGTATAGTGAAATTCAAGATCAGTATTACTGAATTTCTCTCTCCAGGTATTTTTATATGGAGTATAAACCACGTAAGGGTCCCCATCTTTTTTTAGTACCTCACCGCTTTCGAAGATCACCTGATCCTTATAATCATGGAATTCGATATCATTATCTTCAAGAAGCTTTTTTATCTCACTGTCTCTTTCTTTCGCATAGGGTTCATAATCCCTATTTGTGAAAACTTTGGATACTTCGTAATCTTTAATAAGCTCTTCAAAGATATTTTTCGGTTTCCCATGGAAAAGCGCAATGGAACTTCCGTATTCATTCTGAAGTTCATCTCGCATTTTATGTAGAGTTTCATAAATAAAGCTAACGCGAGCATCATCCTCCGGTAGCTTATCCAAAATTTCTGTATCGAATATGAAAACGGGAAGAACGTGCTTATCATCCTTTAAAGCAGCTTTAAATCCTGCATTATCATTAAGCCTTAAATCCCGGCGAAACCAAAAAATATTTACTTCTTTGCTCATTAATTATTATTTATGGCTGAGAGCCCTCCATCTACACCTAATATTTGTCCAGTCATCCAGCTGCTTTGTTCACTTAAAAGGAAGGTTGCGAGGTTTGCAATATCCTTTGGTTCTCCAACTCTTTTCAATGGATGCCTATTATCCATTTTTTTTCGTTTGTCCTCGTTTGATAGAAGTTTTTCTGCCAAGGGTGTATCTGTAAGCGAGGGGGCAATTACATTTACCCGGAAATTTGGAGCGTATTCGGCTGCAAGGGATTTTGCAAATCCTTCAATAGCTCCTTTGGCCGCTGCCACGTTAGTATGGAAAGGCATACCTATTTTAACTGCAACCGTGCTGAAAAAAACCAGGCTTGCCTGATCTGAAGATTTAAGTTTCTCAAGCAATCCATGAACAACTCTTACCAAGCCGAAGAAATTCAGATTCATCTCCTTTTCAAAACTTTCCGGTTTGATCATTTTGAAGGGCTTAAGATCAATACTTCCCGGGCAATATACAAGTCCGTCGATTTTATCGGGAAGGTCAAGATCGGAAATATCATCGGATAATACATCAAAAGTAAAATGTTTGATCTTGTCGGTATCCACATTTTCGGAATGTCGTGAAGCCATAAAAACAGAATGTTCTTCACTTAGATTTTCTGCGATTTGGTGTCCTATACCTGTAGATCCACCAATTAATAAAATATTCTTTTTCATAATTATCAGTTTAAAATATCTTGTTTAAGAGTCTCTTGTTTTTGAGATGGATTCTCAAATTCTCCAAACAATTCAATCAGTTTATTTTTTCTGTATTCAAAAATTTCTTTGAGTTTAGGTTTTACCAGAATAGGATGGAAAATCCTTCCCAGAAATCCAAAAGGAACTTTATAATCTACAATATCCTCCATTTCCACACCTCCATCTATAGGTTTGATGAAATGTTTATGATGCCATAAGGCATAGGGACCAAAACGTTGTTCGTCTACGAAATATTCACCTTCTTTGAGGTGAGTGATCTCCGTAACCCATTTTGTTTTAATTCCTGAAACCGGGGTAACAAGATATTGAATGATCTGACCAGAATACATTGGACGGTCGGCACCGGATAAGATTTTAAACCCCATATAATCTGGCGTAATGGTCTTTAGGTTTCCTGGATCAGAAAGGAATTCCCATGCTTCTTTAGGGCTTATGGGTAATTTTTGTACACTTTGCATAGTGTAAATTTTCATCTCAAATCAATTTTAGGCTAAAATACCATTCAGAATGTTTAAAATAAAATATATATAGTTAAACAAAATATAAAGGAATATGATGTTGTTTTTTTGAATTGTGAATATGTTAATGCAGCTAATTGCTATATTTACAGGAAATAAACTATAACAACCATGAAAAACATTTTAACATTAGTAGTATTATTCTGTGCTACGATACTCAGTGCACAGGTTCAGGCTCCCGCGCCAAGTCCATTCGGAAAAATTGAGCAAAAAGTAGGTTTAACCGATGTCACTGTTGAATATTCGCGGCCAGGAATGAGAGGAAGAGAGATCTTTGGCGATCTTGTCCCTTTTGGAAAGGTATGGAGGACAGGGGCCAATGCGAATACCATCATCAAATTTAGTGATGATGTGGAAGTAAACGGTAAAGAACTTAAAAAAGGAGCATATTCAGTATATACCATTCCAGGTGAAGATTCCTGGGAAGTTATTTTTTATAATGATACAAGTAATTGGGGAGTGCCTCAAAACTGGGATGAAAGTAAAGTTGCTTTAAGAGCTACCGCCGACCTTGAGGAATTGCCATTTGATGTAGAAACCTTTACGATTTTGATCCAGGAAATTACAGATGATTCTGCAGTGATAGAATTTGTATGGGATAATGCTTTGGCTACACTTCCTATACAGGTACCTACTGAAGAGAAAACTATGGCTAGTATAGAAAGAACAATGAATGGTCCGTCTGCTAACGATTATTTTGCTGCGGCAACCTATTACCACGATTCAGGTAAGGATCTTGAAAAAGCCCACACTTGGGTTACCAAAGCCGTTGAAATGGCTGGTGATCAGGCATTCTGGATGTTGCGAAGAAAATCCTTGATCGAAGCGGATATGGGGAAAAAGAAAGAAGCTATTGCCACAGCTAAGAAATCTTTGGCTTCCGCTGAAAAAGCCAATAATGCTGATTATGTAAAAATGAATAAAGAATCCATTGCCGAATGGGAGGGAGGAAAGTAATTTTTATTTTTCTTTTATAAGTTAAAAAGGCTTTTCCGGTAGGAAAGGCCTTTTTTAATATTCAAGATCTATTTGCTTTCTTATTTTGTCCAGTATTTCCATTATATCCAGAGTTTTATCCAAACTCATAATAGGACTTTCAGTTTTCCCCTCTTTTAGTAATTTGGTTACATGTGCTGCTTCAAAATCATAACCATTAGTTTTCACATCAAAATCATGAGTTTTCTTTTTACCATCTCTTATTATAGTAAGGCTGGTTGGCTCGTGAAACCTGGAATTTAAGATGATCTTTCCTTTTTCGAGTTCGATCTCTGCAATGGTCGGAGTTTTTTCTTCAAATGTCGAAAATAGATCTGCAGTTACACCTTCCTCGTAATGAAATTTGATTTTACAATCCAAATCTACCTCGGTTTCTGCAAAATTAGCAACCGCATCTATCTTCTTTGGTTTTCCCAGGATTGAATAAGCAAGAAATACATTATAGATACCGATATCCATTAAACTTCCACCTCCAAGAGCCTTGTTGAAAAGTCTTTGGTTTCTATTGAATTCTGCATCAAAACCAAAATCAGATTTTAGTGAAATGACTTTTCCATATTTTCCCGATTTTATTTCTTTAATTGCAAACTGGAAATGAGGTAAAAAAGCTGTCCACAGGGCTTCCATCAAAAATACCTTATTCGATCTTGCCATTTTCACCATCCTGCTGGCCTCATTATAGGTGAGGGCAAGGGGTTTTTCACA
This sequence comes from uncultured Christiangramia sp., assembly GCA_964456105.1. Taxonomy (GTDB): domain Bacteria; phylum Bacteroidota; class Bacteroidia; order Flavobacteriales; family Flavobacteriaceae; genus Christiangramia. Next base: position 8,967 of record CAYWAB010000036.1, read on the forward strand.
TAATACCGCTTTCCCATTTTTTAAACATTCCAAGGTATTATCATGATGCAAAGAATGTGGTGTTGCGATATAGATCACCTCTATATCTTTGTCTTCCATGATTTGTTCATAGGTGGCATAAGCCATAGGGACATTATGAATTTCAGCAAAAACTTCAGCTTTTTGGCTGCTTCGGCTGGCTACCGCATAAAGCTCTGCGTCTTCTACTTTAGCAAGAGCAGTCGCAAATTTATTTGCAATTTTTCCCAAACCTATAATTCCCCATTTTACCTTCTTATCCATCATGTCTTTATTGCCTTTTGATTTATACTGAATGCCTGGATTAAAATTGCGATCGTGATCACCAGAGCACAGCCTAAAACATTTAGCCATAAATAGGGCATAAGCTCCATTTCAAAGACTAAAAGAACTAAGGCCTGGGTAATTAGGGCGGCTATGAAAACAGCATTACTTTTTACTTTTTTGATAAAGAAAGCTAAAAGAAATATTCCAAGAACGTTTCCATAAAAGAGACTACCAATTATATTGACCAGCTGTATAAGATTATCAAAAAGATCAGCCAGGCTTGCAAAGGCGATGGCGATAAATCCCCACATTAGAGTAAACCATTTAGAGGCTGCCAGATAATGTTCTTCGCTCTTTTCTTCTTTATGGTTTCTTCTGTAAAGGTCTATTACCGTTGTTGAAGCTAAAGCGTTTAATTCCGATGCCGTAGACGACATGGCAGCCGAGAGAATTACAGCGAGTAATAGTCCTATTAAACCTCGCGGAAAATTGTTTAGTATAAAATGAATGAACACATAATCCTTATCATTGCTTTCAGCATCAACATCAGAAGCATCTATGAACATCCTTCCTTTTTCCCGCAATTCTTCTTCCCTATTTCCTAAGGCATGGTATTTTTCTTCGAAGATCTCCATTTCAGCTTTGCTCATCGTGGCCTTCTCATTCGCGTAATGCAAAGAGATTTTTTTTCTCTCTTGCTGGATTTCGTCATATTCCACCATCAGATCTCTGTACTGTTCTGTGTAATTGGAATTAAGCACGGTTTGGGTTGCCGCAGGATTGAAGTTCAAAGGAGCAGGATTGTATTGATAGAATACAAACACCATTACGCCAACTAAAAGGATAAAGAATTGGAGAGGCACTTTTAGGAGTCCGTTAAATATCATTCCCATTTGACTTTCTCTCACCGTACCACCTGAAAGATATCTTTGAACCTGGCTCTGGTCTGTTCCAAAATAGGATAATGCTAGAAAGCTTCCACCAATCAAACCGCTCCAAAGTGTATACCTGTTCTCAAAATCGAAAGAATAATCAAGGATATCCATCTTACCACCGGTACCAGCGATCTCCAGAGCATTCTTAAAACTTACGTTTTCAGGTAAGTAACTTAAAATAATAAAGAAAGCTACGATCATTCCGGTAAGTATCACGGCCATTTGCTGTTTGTGAGTTACACTTACAGCTTTTGTTCCACCGGAGACCGTGTAAATGATCACCAGCACTCCAATGATTACAGTAAGATAGGTAAGATTCCATCCCAATACCGCTGAAAGAACGATCGCCGGTGCAAAAATTGTGATACCTGCGGCAAGGCCCCGTTGGATAAGGAATAAAATAGCGGTTAGTGTTCTCGTCTTTCTATCAAATCTGGATTCAAGATATTCGTAGGCGGTATAAACTTTTAATCTATGATAGATAGGTATGAAAACCATGCAGATTATCACCATGGCGATAGGTAATCCAAAATAAAACTGGACGAAACCCATCCCGTCATGATATGCCTGTCCCGGGGTCGAGAGAAAGGTAATTGCACTGGCCTGAGTGGCCATTACCGAAAGGCCAATGGTCCACCATCTAGCATCCTTACCTCCGCCTATATAATCCTTTACATTCTTACTACCTCTGGATTTGTAAACCCCATACCATACTATAAAAGCTATAGTTCCGCAAAGTATAATCCAATCTATTAGTTGCATATCAGGCGAAATAGTTCATTATTAGATAAAAGGCCAGTATATAAATCGCATTCGCAACTAGTACCAGGGTGTAACTTTTTTTCCAGTGGTAGTTTTCAGGTTTTTCCATTACTTACCGATAGATATAAGATTGGCGAATAGACGAAAGGCTCCTGGAACAGCTTCTGGAAACTGTCTGAAAAAGCTTAAACCTGTGTAGATATAGTATCCTTTACCATACCGGGCTACCAGCAGACTACCTTGCGTAGGAGATTCATCTTGATCTGCCATGCTTAGAATTGGCGTAAAGTTCTCCTCCCAGGATCCAGGGAAATATAAGCCTCTTTCCTGTACCCAGCCTTTAAAATCATCTTTAGAAAGCTGGTTTGGGGTATTTAAAACAGGATGTTCTGGAGCGAGAAAGGTAACTTCTGCATTTTCATCTGTAACTCTGTCTCGTGAAAGTTTAAGGTTAAATGGAGACAGATCATCTAAGAGTAAGCCACGGCTCGTATTATACTGGACTAACAAGGTGCCGCCTTCCTTCACATAGTCCAAAAGGGTTTGTTGTTTAAACTTTAATTCCTCTACAGTATTATAAGCTCTAATTCCCAGTACTACTGCATCGAATTTCTGAAGGTTTTCTCTGGATATTGCAGCCGGATCTAATTTTGTTACCTTATAGCCAATCTGTTCCAGGCTTTGAGGAACAATATCTCCTGCACCTTCGATATAGCCAATATGTTCTCCCTTTTTCTTTATGTCCAACCTAACCAGCTTCAAGGTTGCAGGTATAATTAAATTCTGATCTGGAAAATGATCGTAATCAATCTTTACCAATCCTTTATCGTAAACCACTCCATTCACAGTAGCCTGCGGGACCAGTCTTGTTTCATTTTGAACAGAGGGTGGAGTGATCTCAAAAGTGAGTTTGGAAGTACCCCCAGTTTTATCGATACGAAAGCTGTCTTCCTTTGGTATAACTTTCCAGTCTTTTCCAGATACTAGTTTCAATTGGCCTTCAACCTTCGGTTTGTTCGCGGTGACTATTAGGGTTACTTCTTTTGGTTCAGTATTATTAAATATCAGAACTTCTTCGGTAAACTTAAGATCGACGGGAGGTACGATCTCAAAGCTTTCATAGGTTTCTCCATATACCTCATCATTATACTTATATACAACAGGTTTTTGGAAGGGGATAACCATATCGTTAAAATTTAAATAAAAGGTAGCAATGGTTTTCTGTGGGCTTTCCGGCAGTCCGCGAAGTTGTTGCTGATCTACCTGATACATTCCTAAACTGCCTTCTTTAACAAGCCAGTATGGAGTTGTGAAATCGGCAGAAGCCGGGATTTTAAAGGTCATACTACTGTCCCAGCCTTCATTGTTTCTTAGGTTTATATTTGGTGAGATCTTGGAATTATTAGGGGTAAGCTCTACATTGGAAAGAACAATGTTCTCATCACTTCTGTTAATGGCCTCTATCCTAACTTTTAGTTCTTCTGATGGTGTAGTGAACGAGTTTTCCGCCACCGCTTCTAGATATAAACCTGACGCAGCATAAATAATTTCTTTTATTTCTCTCGTTTTTACCTCTCTCCAATGCTGATCTTTTAATTTACTTATCAGGTCATAAGCTTTAACTAACTCCGGTAAACTGGAGGAAGGATCTTCGAAGCTAAAATTTTCCTCTACGTTATTAAGGATTCTTCCGATTTCCTTGCCTCCTTCGATTCTTTCCCAGGTAGTATTAATGCCATCGAAGACATCATCTCCTTTAGAGGGAAGGTCCCCTTTAAGCAATTCAAGATATTCCATTTGTTTTCCCCTGCTGCCTGTGCTGCCAAATCCCTGCGAGCGATGTTGGCTCCTGCTTAAGGATGCGATCTCTGGATTCGATAAACCTCTGAGAGGAAAATAGACACCGGTATCAAAATTCATAAAATTAGATTTATCGGCCTCCTGAAATGCCTCATCACCACCGTAAAACCAAGGTGAGGTATTAAAAAATAATCTTTTTGGCTGAAAAGGTTCAACATATTTCAGTTGATCCGTGAAAGCCGTCTTACTACCGGCTAAATCAAACGCTTCGACACTTAAAATTGCTGATGAGGTATGATGACCATGAGTACTTCCAGGCGTCCTATGATCAAATCTGTTGATTATTATATCTGGCCTGAATTTTCTAATGATCCAAACTACATCGCTAAGGACTGCTTCTTTATTCCATATTTCCAGCGTTTCGGTTGGAGTTTTCGAGTATCCGAAATCATTCGCACGGGTAAAGAATTGTTCGCCTCCATCAATTTCTCGTGCCGCTAGCAGCTCCTGGGTTCTTATTATTCCTAACTGCTCACGAAGTTCAGGACCTATAAGGTTTTGTCCACCATCCCCACGTGTCAAAGAAAGATAAGCTGTTCTTGCGTTCTTCTCATTTGAAAAATAAGAGATAAGCCTGGTGTTTTCATCATCTGGATGTGCGGCAATATATAGTACCGACCCAAGAAAATTGAGTTTTTTTATGTGATTGTATATTTCTGAGGAGCTCCACTTTTCCGGCGATTGGGCTTGTGCCTGAAGGTTTATGGCAATTAATATAAGGGCAAGAATTAATTTACGCATGAACAGATGAATTTTATCAAATATAAAATTTTTCGGTACTGTTGTCCGAATATTTCATGATCTTTTAAATCTAAAGCGCGTCCTTTCCCTCGTCATTGCCATTTCCATGTTCAATAAGGGATACTGCCTTTTGAAGAATAAGGTTATTAGGATAGGTGATTAATTCGCCTTCCGAGGTTCTAAGGTGTAGGTGAAAGGCCTTTATATCTTCTATCATTGCTTCCACAGGCAAATCTTTATCATGGATCCTGATGGTGTCCCCAATTTTATAGGGGAATGAAAAGAACATTATGATTCCCGAGGTAATATTGCTAAGAATAGACCATATCGCGAATAGAGCTACTCCTATTACCGCAAAGACCGAAGAAAAAACAAGAGATAATTGGGTTAGTCCAACTCCCCATGCTATTGAAAGCAGGAAGGCTGCAATAAGAAATATGAGGATATTAATATACTTGAACATTAGTCTGGTTCTAGTTATATTAATTTCACTTTTCTTACCTACTTTATTTGCGGCTTTTTTCAAAAGGAACTGGAAGATGAAAAGTAGGATCAGTATACCTAAGGTATAAATTAATTCAAAGCGGTATGAAGAAAGTATCTCGTACATTTAATTTAGGTCTAATTTTTCTCGCAAATATAGGTCTTTATTGGTGTTCTTGTTCCAGTAATCAGTCTTTACATGAGCTTTTTTTATAGCCCTGGTAGTCATGATTTTGGCATTATGTCCAAAGCCTGACGGGAAGGATTCCTCCCATTTTTCAATAGTATAAGGAAAATCTTTTGAAAAGTAGATCTTAAGTTTTCTTACCAGTTTGGGATACTGAAGCATATAGACATTTAGTTCTTCTTCTGAAAAATACTCTCCTCGTGCTTGATAAGCTTTAATAGGCTTATGGGACAAGCGTAAAAATTCGAATGATGGTATCATTAAAATATCGCCAACAGGTAAAGATTCGTGATCTACCCTCAGTTTTGTCCACAGTTCATTTTCCAGATTGGTTTTAGGCAAGTCTATTTCTTCATCTGCTTCTCCTTGAAAATAAGAATGGGAAATGATATTGAAATCATTCCTGTTATTCAATTGCATATAAACCTGGCCGCACCACTCCTGTATAGAAGCTGATACTTTTATCGCGTGTCCATGATCCTCTAAAGGGTAGAAACAACTTTGCATTATACTGTACGGATAAATACCCGTAATAAAGTTTTTGTTGGTATTCAGTTTTAAAACCGGGATGTTATCAGGATCATTAGAATTTGCTTTTACCTGTTCCTCTGGTAAAAAATCTTCTGTTACATAAATAAGTACTGCTTCCCCATTTCTCAATTCTCCATATCTTGCTTGTTCCAGATGATATGAAGTGATTTCGGCCTCGCCTGAAAACCAGTATTCTTTGAATTGTTCAGAGAGTTGTAAGGGACTTTTTTCTGATCCTTTTTCTGAACACCCAAGAACTAAAAAGAAAACTGTTATTAAAAGGTAATATTTCATAATCTAAATGTACAAAATCAATGGCTAAGCATCTCCTTCAGGCATTTATAGACGATATGAGTTGGTAGACCAACAACATTAAAGTAACTCCCTTCGATCTTTTCTATACCTATCAAACCTATCCATTCCTGAATGGCATAACCGCCTGCTTTATCAAATGGTTTATACTTATAAACATAATGTTCTATTTCTGAATCGGTTAAATTGGAGAATGTGACCTTAGTGGTATGGTTGATCAGCTTTTGAGAATTAATCCCTGTAAAACAAACCGAAGTGATCACTTGGTGTTCTTTGCCGGATAGGGTTTTTATCATGTTTATTGCCTCAGCATTATCTAATGGCTTACCCATCGCAGTATCCTTATAATAAACGATAGTGTCGCTGGTAATAAGTATCTGATTTTCCTTAATATCTTCTTTAAAGGCTTCTGCCTTTAAGGCGGCAAGATAGTCTGTGATTTCTTCTGCTTTAAGGTTTTCCGGGTATACTTCCTCCACAGGTCTTACATCTATGGTGACCGGAATTTCTAATTCCTCAAAAAACTTTTGCCTTCTGGGCGAACCCGATGCAAGTATAATCTCATGATCTTTTAGTAATTCTTTCAGCATGGCGTTAAAGTAAAATGAATTGCAACAAACCTATAGAAAGGAGTCCAAAGAATAGAATAAGTTTCAATACTAGGCTTAATCTTCCGTAGTCCCTTTTCTTTTCAGTGTTAAGAATATTGATCTCGAAAAACAGTAAGGGAGCGGCGAGCAAAAACAGAGCGTACAAAACCGCATAAATATGCTCAAAAAGATAAGTATAAATATAATATATCAGAAAGGCCAGCGGGACCAAAGCGAATCCAAATAATAGTTTGTTAGTCCTCTTTCTACCCAGAACTATAGGAATGGTTTTGTAACCTGCATTATAATCACCATCCAGGTCTTCCTGGTCTTTTACAACCTCCCTTAATAGATTGATTAAAAAAGCGAATATGGAATAATCTATAAGAATGGAGAATATTACAGATTGCGTTTGTTGATTCTGAGGTGTAATTGCGGGTAAAAGATCATATAGGCCAACACCAACTGGAATAAGACCTACGATAAAACTTACCAATACGTTTCCTACCAACAGCGTTTGCTGGAATTGAGAGTTATACAGGTAGAGTATTGCTGAACCGAATATAAAGAACGCTGAAAATCCCGGGCGCCCTATCATATTGGAAAGGTAGAAACCCAGTCCCACGCCAATAATATTCAAAATAAAGAAAAGGGTATAGGCGGTTTTTTCCTTTATATTTTTCCTGATATAGGTCCTATCGGGTTTATTGGTGAGATCAGCATCCACATCATAAATATCATTGATAACATATCCTGAGGCCGCCACACATACCACGGCAAGGACCAACATGGAAAACCCGAACAGATTTAGTGTTATTGCAACGCCAAAAGGTTCGAAAAGTCCGTACTTAATAAGATACATCGTTAGAGCGATAAACAGTAGATTACCTGCTCTAATTAGTTTTAGATAGCTGAGCATAAGAGAATCAGGATTTATTTTCAATCCATTTTCCCTGAACTTTCATTACCTGCTCGATCACATCTCGAACACAGCCTTCACCACCTTTTTTGTGAGAAACATAAAGGGAAATATCTTTGATTTCTGGTGCTGCATCCTGAGGACAGCAGGGAAGTCCAATAAGTTTCATGGGATAATAATCAGGGATATCATCCCCCATATAGAGCACTTCCTCAGGTTTGATACTATAGATGTCGAAGAATTCATCCATTTGCTCAACCTTGTCATCCACACCCAGGTAAATATCGGTGATGCCGAGGTCACGGAGGCGTTTTCTTACTCCTTCGTTCTTTCCACCGCTGATAATACAAATGGTATAGCCGGATTTTTGTGCCTGTTTCATGGCATAACCATCTTTGATATTCATAGTCCTTAGTAACTCGCCTTTTGTGGATATTTGGATGGATCCGTCGGTCAAAACCCCATCAACATCAAATACGAAGGTCGATATGTTATTCAAATGTTCTTTATAGCTTTTTTCCATGTAGATTTTGAATAGATTCAGTTAAAATAGTATAGATTCTTTTTCGATCTCCCTGGAGCATCTCCAAATGTTCTTTTATGGTTCGCTGATCGTTACGGATCGCAGGACCTGTTTGAGCTGAAAAAGGAGAAAGCATATCAATTTTGCTAAATGTTTCCTTGATAAGCGGACGAAATATTTTGAATGGCAACTCTTTTTCCCGGCAGTAATCTTCCGCTATAGTAAATAGATGATTGCTAAAATTATTCACGAAAACAGCAGAAATGTGTAAGGCCTTTCTTTGGTCTGAATTCACTTCATAGATCTGTTCACTAACCAAACCTGCTATCTTCTTTAAATAATTTTCATTCTCTTCCGTATTGGCCTCAATACAGATGGGTATTTCCTTAAAATTCAAATTTTTGTTCTTGGAGAATGTCTGCAATGGATAAAATACCCCGTGATCTTTAAATTTATCGAATACCCCCATGGTTTGACCCCCGGAAGTATGAGCAACTATACCTTTATTGATCTTCAACTTATCAGCGATTTCAGTTAAAGCATCATCATTTATGGCTACGAGATAAAGATCAGCCTCTTTTAGCTCATCAAGTTGAGAAATCCTTTTGGAGGGGTCTTTAACAAAATTCAGATGCTCAGGATTACGATTGTAAACCTGAACAATTTCAATATCCTCTACAAGTGAAAAACTTCTGTAAAGATGGTTTGCCACATTACCTGCTCCCAGGATAATTACTTTATTCATTCGGCTAAAATACCAAAATTTTCAAGGCGGGGAAATTAACAGTTGTCAACTAAGATTGGATGGTCATATGGCACAAAAAATGATAATAAATCGTTAAATTTGCACCCGTAAAATCGAGTTTCCTTTCATGCAGAAAAAAATCGCCTCAATCCTTTTTTCTACCCGTATCATGGCCGTTTTATTCGTTGTTTTCGCATTAGCGATGGCTATGGGTACATTTATAGAAAGTTGGTACAGTATAGAAACTGCCCGTATTCTAATCTATAATGCCTGGTGGTTCGAAGCCATAATGGTTTTCTTCCTAATTAATTTTCTTGGTAATATAAAGCGTTACCAACTCTATAAAAAAGAGAAGTGGAGCACTTTGCTCATCCATTTATCATTCATCTTGATTCTTTTAGGTGCTTTTATTACACGATATATTAGTTATGAAGGTATCATGCCCATAAGGGAAGGGGAGACCACAAATAAATATCTTACACACGATACTTTTTTTACCTTTTTCCTGGATGGCGAAATAAATGGAGAACCTCGTCGAAGAGTTCTTCAGGAGGAAGTTCTATTCGGTCCTGAAGTAGAAAATGATTATGTTCTTAATACAGATTTTAACGGACAACCGGTAAGATTCGAGCTTACTAATTTCATACACGGCGCAGAAGAAACATTGGTTCCCACTGAAGATGGAGAGACTTATTTGAAAATAGTAGAAGCAGGTGATGGCCAAAGACATGATCACTATTTAAAGGAAGGTGAAATTTCAAATATTCACAACGTCCTTTTCGCACTGAACAATCCAACCGAAGGTGCAATAAATATTGATGTTACTGAAGATGGTGATTATCTGATTAGTTCTCCGTTTGAGGGTAGTTATATGAGAATGACAGATCAGATGGAGGGAACTCTTGTAAAGGATTCTACGCAAACATTAATGCTGCGATCACTGTATAATATTGGCAGTATGCAGTTCGTGATTCCCGAGCCTGCAATTCAGGGTGAATATGACGTTGTTCCAACGAATCCCAAAACCAAGGAGGATCTTGATGCGGTTACCTTAAAGGTATCTTCAGAAGGAGAATCTGAAACCATTACCTTGCTTGGTGGTCAAGGAACGGTAGCCGATCCTCAGGTTATAAATATTGCAGGACTGGAAATATTCCTGAACTATGGATCTATCGAAAAGGAATTGCCTTTCGCATTGAAACTGAACGATTTTATTGCAGAGAAATATCCCGGAACTGCTGACAGAGAAACGCCCGGATATGCTTCATTTAAAAGTAAAGTGGAAATAATAGAAGAAGGAGAACCGGCACAGCCTTATGATATATATATGAATCACGTTCTCGATCATAAGGGTTACCGATTTTTCCAATCCAGTTTTCATCCGGACGAAAAAGGAACGATTC
>CAYWAB010000037.1:0-1742 GCA_964456105.1 uncultured Christiangramia sp.
TTTGCTTATGCTTCTTGGACGGTCAAAAAAGTGACCAAATATTATTTCTGTGCCATCTTGGCATTCTTATTTTTAACAGCATGGTCGTGTGCTGCTTTTACGAAAGAGACAAAAAGCGGATGAGGACTGGCCACAGTACTTTTATATTCAGGATGATATTGCACACCTACGAACCACGGATGATCTTTTAATTCTATTATCTCTACGAGCTTGGTCTCGGGATTTATCCCTGTACAAGCCATCCCTGCATTTTCAAGCTGTTCCTTGTACTTGTTGTTATATTCATAACGATGGCGATGTCTTTCCTTTATCATATCTGATTTATATACATCATAGATCACAGAATCTTTTTTGAGTTCGCAATCCCATGCTCCAAGCCTCATAGTTCCTCCTTTGTGTGTAACCTCCTTCTGAGCTTCCATAAGATCTATTACAGGATGTTTGGTGGAAGGATCCATTTCTGTTGAATTAGCCCCTTTAAGCTGAAGAACATTTCTGGCAAATTCGATCACTGCCATCTGCATACCTAGACAGATTCCTAAAAAAGGAAGATCATTTTCCCTTGCGTACCTTACAGCATCAATCTTTCCTTCGATTCCTCTTTCTCCAAATCCAGGAGCTACCAGGATACCATCAAGATGGCTTATTTTATTATGGATTGTATTGTCGTTTATGAACTCTGAGTGGATATATTCCACATTAACATAAACTTCATTCTCTGCACCTGCATGAATAAAAGACTCAAGGATAGATTTATAGGAATCCTGAAGTTCAACATATTTACCTATAAGGCCTATATGAACTTCAGCCTTCGGATTTTTATGTCTTTTTAGGAACTGGTTCCATCGATCAAGATTTGGAGTAGAATCGTCCGGTAGTGCAAGTTTTTTAAGAGTTACGGTATCCAGCCCTTCTTTGAGCATCATATTGGGCACATCATATATGGTAGGTGCGTCGATGCTCTGGATAACGGCTTCCTGCCTTACATTACAGAAGATCGCCAGCTTTCTTCGGATATCATCAGATAGTTCATGCTCGGTTCGGCAAACAAGGATATCCGCTTTAATACCGCTCTCCATTAGTGTCTTCACACTATGCTGAGTAGGTTTGGTCTTTAATTCACCTGCTGCAGATAAATAAGGTACAAGGGTTAGGTGGATCACAAGAGCATTATCGTCTCCAAGTTCCCATTTTAACTGCCTTACCGCTTCTATATAAGGCAGGGATTCAATATCTCCCACGGTTCCTCCGATCTCGGTGATCACTATATCATAATCGCCATTTTTACCAAGTATCTGAATTCGCTCTTTTATCTCATTGGTGATGTGAGGAACAACCTGAACTGTTTTTCCCAGGAATTCACCACGGCGTTCTTTTTCTATAACACTTTGATAGATCCTTCCCGTAGTTACATTATTGGCCTGTGAAGTGTTTACGTTAAGAAAACGCTCATAATGTCCAAGATCAAGATCGGTTTCGGCCCCGTCTTCCGTTACATAACACTCTCCGTGTTCATAGGGATTTAAGGTTCCGGGATCGACATTGATGTAAGGATCTAATTTCTGAATTGTGGTCTTAAAACCTCTTGCCTGAAGCAATTTCGCCAAGGATGCGGCAATAATCCCTTTCCCAAGAGAAGACGACACACCGCCGGTTACAAATATATATTTGGTTTCGGCCATTTTTGTAGGTATTTGCTGCGTTGTTATTTCAGGGCGCTAAATTACAAAGAAGAATAGAAA
>CAYWAB010000037.1:1752-19161 GCA_964456105.1 uncultured Christiangramia sp.
CTATTATTAACTCCTTTTTAACTAAGCTTATTTGCGGTATTTCAGGGTTTTGGATAACGCCTTCGAATCTGGCGAAGTAAATTTTCGAGACTGTTTACTTTTAGTTCATAAACCTGCTGCATCTGGTCTCCCAGTTTTCCGGTAGGAAATCCTTTCTGTTTGAACCAAACGTAATAGGGTTCTGGAATGTCTGAAAGAAAATAATCCTTGTACTTGCCAAAATGCATTTTTGCATAGGCCAGTTCGATTAGTTTCTTAGGGTCGGGATTCAATTTGAGATAAATTTTAGTCTGGAAAGTTCCGTAATTTTTTATTCAAAAAAAAAGCATTTCGGAGGTTGTTACACTATGTTTTTGCGTTAAATATTTGGTAATAGCCACCGCTGTCTGTAAGGGTATTTTTAGTTTTAAAGTCAGCTTAATTCAAGAAATTCAAATGGCAATATTTGGTTCGATAATAAAAACATTAATAGACTTAAAAGAAACTCTTACCCCTGAGGGCGAAGCCGCCAAAGACCAGGAGGAAGTGCTTCGATCTTTATTGAAGAAAGCTAAAAACACCGCTTTTGGAAAACATTATAATTTCAAAGAGATCCTTCAGGCCAGGGATATCCGAAAGGAATTTTCTGTAAGAATTCCTTATTTCGATTATGATAAACTCCATAAAGAATGGTGGTATAAATATCAGGAAGGAGAATCTGACGTGACATGGCCCGGAAAACCTCCGTATTTCGCTTTAAGTTCAGGTACAACCGGGAAAAATAGCAAAAGAATACCTGTAACCAATGATATGCTGGAGGCGATACGGAAGGCAGGTATAAAGCAGGTAAGTGCCTTGAGCAATTTTGATCTTCCGCCAGACTTTTTCGAAAAAGAGATCATGATGCTAGGGAGTTCTACAGATCTCCAAAAAGAAGGTGATCATAAAGAAGGAGAAATAAGCGGAATAAGTGCGAGCAACATCCCTTTCTGGTTTCGAAGTTATTATAAACCGGGAGAAGAAATCGCGAGTATTGATGAATGGGACGAACGCGTAAAAAAAATAGCTGAAAACGCTAAAAGTTGGGACATTGGCGCTTTAAGTGGGATTCCATCCTGGATGGAACTTATGCTTAAGGAAGTAATAGAGTATCATAATGCGGAAAACATCCACGAGATATGGCCAAATCTTCAGGTCTATGCTTCAGGCGGTGTTGCTTTCGAACCCTATGAAAAGAGTTTTAAAGCATTATTCGGAAAACCGGTTCAGGTAATAGATACTTATCTTGCTTCAGAAGGATTCCTTGCGATCCAGAATAGGCCCGGTACCCACGCGATGAAGCTTATTCTGGATAATGGAGTTTATTTCGAATTTGTTCCCTTCAAGCCAGAATATATCAATCAGGATGGTTCAATCGTTAAAGATGCACCTGCACTCACTCTCGAGGAAGCAGAAGAGGAGAAAGAATATGTTCTTATTATTTCTACCGTTAGCGGTGCCTGGAGATATCTTATTGGTGATACTATCAAGTTCACCGATAAATCTAAAATGGAAATACGAATTACTGGCCGCACCAAATTCTTTCTTAATGTTGTTGGATCACAGCTTTCGGTTAATAAAATGAATGATGCTGTGAAGGAGCTTGAAAATGAATTCGGTATAAAGATTCCTGAATTTGTAGTAGCTGCCAAAAGGGGAAAGGATGGTGAATATTATCATTTCTGGTATCTTGGTGTAGCTGATAAGCAAAAGATAGATACCGAAAAACTGGGAAATTCTCTGGATGAGGCTTTAAAGAAAGCTAATAAAAATTACAAGGTTGCCCGTTCTAAAGCTTTAAAAGGAATAAAGGTGAGAACTACCGATCCGGAAATGTTCCATGAGTGGAATGCCGCGAATAAGAAAAAAGGCGGCCAGGTAAAGATGGAGAAGGTGATGAATGAGGAAAAGTTCAGAGAATGGGAGGATTTCCTGAATAACAGAAGTAATTAATTTAGAGCGGCTTCAGCATCTTCATCTTTTATTTCATCTATTAATACCATGATCTCTTCCTGGGAAAGATAAAGATCCTTGATTCTGTCCTTATATTTCTCGGTTAGTTTCGAATGGTTTAAGATAAAATTTTTGGTCGCGATGATCTCCGGTCCCAAGCCGTGATTAACAGCGTAGGTGTCCGCTGCACGCTCAGCTTCACGGATATAATTCTTAGAGGTTAGGTATCTTATTCCGAACCAAACCATGTTAAACCCGTTTCTGTTCCTGTAATCCATGATATGTCCCAGTTCGTGCCCAATCCAACCTATAAGGACTTCGGAAGGAATATCATTAACATCGAAAGTTTCTCCTTCGATATTAAATTTTTCATTGATGAAGATTATATATCCCCGGCTTCTTCGCTTTTTGAAAATTCCCCCAATCGTTGGCTGGGCCTGCATAAAGGATTTTTTGAAATTCTTTTTAAACCTGAACTCGATAGGTACATCCTTTAATTCGGGATAATGCGAAAGCGCTACGTAAGCCTCTCTCCAAATATTGTCAGGTACTATTTTATTACTGAACTTTAAGCTGTCTTTTTGCTTCATAATGGTTTTTTCCTGGGCATAATAAGCAGGTAATATAAATAGGAAGGAAAGGATAAAAATTATTTTTTTTAAAAGACCTGTCATCATATTCATTATCATGAATCAAAATACAACAAAATTGATGCCTCTTAAAACTTACAGTTTTAAAATAGACTTAAAATATTAAAACAAAAAAAGCAGGGGGTTAGCCTGCTTTTTTTTAACTTTAAACTTTAAGGAATTATCCTTTCATCATTTCCTGAAGTCTTTTTTGTAATTCTGCATCAGATTGCAGTGCCATTGCCATTTGCTGATATCTTTCCATACTTAGACCGCTTTCCGAAATGGCCGTTTGCATTTGTTCCTGATATTTAGGCTGTATTTCCTGAAGTTCTGCGATCACGGCATCATATTTCTGATCTTCATCATCTGTAGTTTTAACTTCTTTTGAAGGATCCATTTTTCCCTGGTGGATCTCATTGAATCTTTGTAATTCTAATTCTTCTGCTTCTACAGCCTGAATCATTTCTTGTTGAGCCTTCTGATTTATCATTCTCATTTGCTGAAAAACCTCTGCAAATTTTAAAAGTTCCGCATCAGAAACTTCTAATTCTTCCTGTTGCTGAGGCATTGCAGGAGTTTGTGCCATTAATGGCATTGCACTTAATGCTAAAATAAATACCAGACTACTTAGTAGATTTTTCATTTTCATTATTTCATTTTGAATTTTGAAGCCTGAAAGCTAGGTTTATCAGCTTCCAAATCCAAGGCTTTAAGAAACGGACTCCTTTAATTAAGAATATATTAACAAATAAATTATTTTTGATGTTAAGATTTCAAGGAGTGTTTTATTTATCTGTGATAAGTCTGTAAATAAGAACCGCAGTTCTTTCAGTCAGCGCTTCGATAGTATTCAGATTTACGATCTCTTCAGGGGTATGAGCTCCTGAGCCCATAGTTCCCAATCCGTCAAGTCCGTCTACATATTCCGCAATAAAGGAAATATCTGCGGCACCCCGTTTCGCGGGATCATAGGCCTTAACTTCTCCCTGGCCAAGAACTAAACTAACTTCGTTGAGCTTTTTCAAAAGGGCATAATTGCCTTCGGTAGGACCCATCGCCGGATAACTATCAGTAAAACTGATTTCTGCATTGGTGTTAGGAAGATTATTAGCTACTATTTCCTGCATTTTTGTTCTGGCATTTTCTTTTTGTTCCTCAGAAATGAATCGGAGACCTCCCTCGGTCATTGCTTTTTGGGCTACCACATTGGTTTTTCCAAATGCAGTGCCTTTACTTTTCTTATCATCGAATTCCACAAAAGTACCTCCCAGCATCACGCCCGGATTAAAAGTTAAAAATTCTTCACCTTTTACGTCAGTATAGAACTGGTGAAGTATCCTGGACATTTCGAAAATAGCCCCTGCCCCAGTATTTTCTGAAAATACGCCGCTGGAATGTGCTCTTTTCCCTGTAGTTTCCAGTTTCCAACCGGAGGACCCTCTACGGGCAACCGTAGCATAATCGAAACCGGTAGAGGTTTCAAAGCCAAGAGCTATATCACTTCTTTTTGCAGCCTCTATCAAGTCTCTTCGACTTATAGAAAGAGGTTTGCCCGTACTTTCTTCATCCCCTGTCAATGCGACGATCACCTGGGCATCTCCCAAAAGGTTGTTCTCAGCCAATGCTTTAAGTGCATAAAGTATGATCACGTTACCTCCTTTCATATCGTTTCCTCCGGGAGCATGAGCGACACTGTCATTGATCTTTTTAAAAGTCTGGAACGGACTGTCTTCTTCAAATACGGTATCCAGGTGGCCAATAAGGAGTAGTTTTTTCCCTTGATCTCCTTCAGTTTCTGCAAAAAGATGACCGGCTCTGTTCATTTCTTGCGGCATTTCGATCCAATGAGCATCCATTCCTATATTCTCGAAAGCCTCCTTGAATACCATTCCTGTTTTTTTTACACCTTCGAGGTTAAGAGTACCACTATTGATATTGACCACTCTTTCCAGAAAATCGATGGCCTCGGCATTATTTTTCTCAACAGATTGTACGATCTTTTTCTCGGTGCGGGAAAGCTTTTGAGCAAAAACCTGGGTATAGCATAGCAGAACCAGGGAAGTTAACAGGAAAGATCTTATAACTACTTTATTCATTTAGAACTGTTTCTTTGATGATTTATTTGGTTGAATCTGGAATTGGTGGTGGTCCTGGAGGGATGATTGCTTCATATTTCGCATCTCCTTTTCTTTCCTTGTATTCCTTTTTCACTTTGGCGATAAGTTCCGGATTCTTAAAAAGATCAAGCATCGTCATACTCATTGCCTTTCCGGCGTAGATCATTCCTTTATGGCCTATGCTCATTCCGCCGCAGGCAACTACGGCCCAGGAGTGCCATGGAGTGTCTTTAGGAGCTGTGGTCACACTAAGGTTAATATTTGGAACGTTCCAGCTAACATCACCAACATCAGTAGAACCTCCTCCTGGATGTTCCTTGGTTTCTTCAAGAGGATTTATCTTTGCATCCATTCCAACCATTTTCTTTTCTGTCGCTTCCTGGATCTTCTTACCAAACTGCTGTTCTTCCTCAGTATATTCTATAGGTCCTAGCAGTTCAAGATTCTTCTGCATGATCTTTCCGCCTTCTCTATTAACCAGGGTTTCATAGATCCCTGAAATAAGAGAGACCTTATAGTCTACATTGGCCATTATTGCTGCACCTTCAGCCATCTTTTGTAAATGTTCATAGACTGGCATAAGACCATCCCGTTTTGTATCCCTGGCTCTCACCCAGAGACGAGCATAATCTGGTACGACATTTACCACCTGTCCGCCATCCTGGATATGATAATGCATTCTAACCGTAGGTTTTACATGTTCCCGGTAATAATTAACTCCTGTGGTATATAGTTCCAATGCATCTGAAGCACTTTTTCCGTTCCAGGGATCTGCGGAAGCATGAGCTGCCTGACCAAAGAACTCTATTTTAAAATCTACTAGTGCTAATGAGCTTTGCACATCCGCTTTGGTTTCTGCACCCGGATGCCAGCTTATGTTTACATCCACATCATCCCAGATCCCGGCATTTACCATCCAGATTTTTCCAAAGAACTTTTCTTCACTTGGAGTACCAATAAATTTGACGGTTCCTGTAATTTCACCTTTTTCTATTTTTTCTTTTATAGCGATCGCTGCTGCAAGACTACCTACTCCGAACAGATTATGTCCACATCCATGCCCGGCAGCTCCTTGTTCGAGAGGTTCTTTATCTGGCTGTGCTTTTTGTGATATTCCCGGCAGGGCGTCAAATTCTCCTAATACACTTATTACCGGAGAACCGCTCCCATAGGTTGCTACGAATGCGGTCGGAATTTCAGCGACTCCACGTTCTACTGTGAAGCCTTCTTTTTCAGCGAAATCGGCTAAAAGTTCAGCAGATTTATGTTCTTCAAATGCTGTTTCCGCCAGCGCCCATATTTTGTCACTTAAATTAATGAGTTCGTCTTCGTGTGATTCTATGGTATTGATAAGTTCTTTCTTGTCTTTCGGAATCTTTTGCTGAGCCATTCCGAATCCGGTTACTAGAAAAAAACCAAGCAGTAGTAATCTTTTCATTTATTTTCCTTTAAAGTTAGCCTGTAATTTAGGAAAATAAATTTCAATAATTCATGCCGTACTAGCGCTTTATACTTGCTTTATAAAGTTCTATCCAATCATCAGGGCTCATTTTGGTGCAAAGCTCTCCTATAAGATTATATGGTATTTTTTCGGGATCCTTGAACCTTATGCAGCTCTTACCCATATCAGGCTTCTTTCCAATTATTTTTTTATATTCTTCCTTGAACCATTCGGCTAAGTCGTTTTTTGCATAGATGCCCGAATGGTAGAGCGCAATATAATTCTTCTGGGAAGCCAGGTTAATAAAAGGAAGGGGTAGGCCAGGATCACAATGATAACCATCAGGGAAAATGGAGTGTGGAACTACATAACCTATCATCCCGTAACTCATGGTTTCCTCAAAACCATCAGGTAAATTCTTCCTTATTATTTTTCTGATGTTTTCTACAGCAAACTTTCGGTCCTCTGGGAGCTTATTGATATATTCTTCCGGTGAATCTGCTTCGATCTTCATAGTTTTCCTTTTAGCTTGTTTAAATTTATTCAGAATCAGATGATTTTCAGGAATTCATCAATTTTTTCTTTTTAAGAAATGTGGATAAACCTAAAATAGGACCTACCGCTAGCACGGTATAAAGAAAATAAGCCTGTACTTCTCCATTCAAAAAGTTGAGTAATTGGATACTGATAATTGTGATCGCGAAACCTATAGAGTTCGTTATGGTAAGTGCTGTTCCTCTGGATTCCGGAGAGGTATTTTGAGCCACAAGGGTTGAGAATAAAGGTGAATCTGCTACGACGACGCATCCCCAGAAAAGCATGAAAACTATTAGTATAATTTCTGCATCCAGAAAAAATATTAAAGGAGATATTAAACAGCATAAGCCCGAAAGGGATAAGGCCGATTTTGCTGTCTTTCTGATACCAATCATTTCTGAAATATATCCTCCCGCAATACAGGCAAGTCCTCCAATGGCAATAATAAGGAAAGAGAAAAAGGGAACACTAAATCCGGACTCTGGATGTAAAGATTTGTAATAAGTAAGGATTACCGGAGTGAAAGCCCAAAAAGCATATAACTCCCACATATGACCAAAATACCCAAAAGCGGCAGAGCGAAAACCTGAATTTTTAAAAACCCTGAACAAAAGACGCAGATCGGGTTTGTTTCTTCTGGACCTGTAAGGCCCGTCCGGTACAAGAAGGAGCATAAGCAATCCCCCGGTAGTTGCAAGAATAGAAGTAAGAATGATTACCATTTCCCAGTTTATTCGGCGATTCCCTGAAATTTCCTTGAGTAAGTGAGGAAAAGCGGTTCCTATTACCAGAGCTCCAACAAGGTAACCCAGAGATCTGCCAAGACCTTTATCGTAGTAGTCGGCCGCGATCTTCATCCCGACAGGATAGATTCCTGCCAGACTGAAACCGGTAAGGAACCGAAAAACAAGAAGACTGGTCAAATTATTGTTTTCCAAAAGCATTCCTAGATTGAAAAGCGCTCCGAACAAGGAACAAATAAAGAAAACTCTGGTAGGGGAGAACCGGTCTGAGATCGTAAGAAAAGCAAAACTTAATGTACCAATAATGAATCCAAGTTGTACTGCTGAAGTTAGATGGCCCAAAGCCTCTGCTTTGAGCTGAAAGTTTAAAAGGAGGTCGTTCATTACCCCATTGCCCGCAAACCATAATGAAGTACAGCAGAACTGGGCAAAAACAATAACAGGCAATATCCTGGAAGGTACTTTCATTGGCAGGTTTCTTATCGTAATTTACCTGTTTCGCTTGGGTTTCTCGATTTCTCATCGAATACTGGGCTAAAGATATTGTTGATCATTATTGGTGAGGCTGTGTTGTTCTTTTCCGGTATGCAGTGTAGAAGCAGGTTCAAAAAGCATTACATGTACTTCTTCCTCGGCAATAGGTTTATGCTCTACTCCGCGAGGAACTATAAGGAATTCATTTTCAAGTATCTCTACAAGTTTATCCCTGAACTGGATCTTTAATTTTCCCTTAACCACATAGAATAATTCGTCCTCATCTGCATGGGAATGCCAGATGAACTCCCCTTTTAATTTGGCCAGTTTTACCTGCTGACCATTTAGTTCCCCAACGATCCTTGGATTCCAGTGATCAGAGAATTTCTCAAACTTTTCTTTAAGAATTACCTTTTCCATATTTTATTCATTTTGGGTGTGATGGTCGTAACTCAAAACCCTTTTAAGTATCCAATCTCCATTTTGCAGAAGCCAGATGTGCGTGAATTTTGCAGTACTGGTTTTATAGAGTTCTTTTCCAGGTTCCTTGATATAAAAATCATGCACACCCTTTTGGATGGCTCCATAAAGATCACCATTTTCAAATAATGGAAAAACTTCCAGGCTTTCCTTTTTGAGTTTTCTTATTGGTTTCATTTCCATATTAGAACAAATATTATTTCGAACAGCCTTCAGGAAATCTTCCTTATTAGTGGTAAGGCCACCCTGATCATGGAAGAATTCCAGATCTTCACTTATAAAATATTCGAAATCTGAAATATTACACTTGTTGAAACCTTCCTCAAAAAGCAGGCTATCCCTTTTTTCTAATGCTCGGTAGAGTTCTGAGTCTCTTGAAACCTGAGAAAAAATAAGATTATAAGAAGAAATAGTCAGAAGAAGGAAGAGTACGTATTTTCTCATTTTAAAAAGTTTAGTTTTTTGAGTATTCGAAAAAAACATCGATTCTTTTGAAGATCATTTTTTTGAAATTAATCATTTAGCCATATAAAAGAAGAAGGAAAGTTTTTACTCCATAATTCCTCATTATGCCTTCCGCCTTCTATGATCAGCACATTGTAATTTTCTTTTTCGAGCCCTTTATTTTGAAGTAATTTTATCATTTTCTCCATATCTCCTACCATTCCTTCGCTTTCTTTTGTGCCTGAAAGAAATATGAGTTTTGAATGGCCTGTAAGGTCCTGCAAAGTTATCCAATCGTAGATATCCTCATTTATCCAAAATGCTGGTGAATAAATTCCGGCTTTTCCAAAAGTTTCAGGATATTTTATGGCTGCATAAAAAGAGATCAATCCTCCCAGTGAAGAACCAAAAATCGTGGTGTTCTCTGGTTCAGGTTTAGTTCTATAGACGCTATCTATGTGTGGTTTCAGACTTTCCCTGATAAAAGCGAGATACTTATTTCCACCGCCACCTCCATATCTTTCATTTTGAAAAGGAGTTAATTCTTCAATTCGCTTTTTACCACCATGCCCGATTCCTACCACGATGGAAGCTGCATCTTTAATGCTATCCAGGCTTTCATCTATTCGCCATTCTCCAGCATAGGAACTCTCTCTGTCAAAAAGGTTTTGACCATCATGCATATAGATTACCGGATATTTTTTATTGGAGTTGGCATATTCTTTAGGGAGATAGATCCAAATTTTCTTTATAGTATCCAGTTGTGGAGCTGCGATTTCAAAAATACTGACCTGGGGAGAGGCTGTAGATTGCCCGAATATGAATGTGGTAAAAAGAAAATAAATTGAAAATGAAAGCCTAAATTTCAAATTTCGGATTTTTGAATTATTCAAAAATATTATAACTATTGAAAGCTTTATTAAACTAATCATACTTTTTTAGTTGAAAGCAGTTTTTTCTTTCAAAATACTATCTTTAGAATCCAAAATTTATTAGCAAATGATAAAATCAAAACTACCTTATCTATTTACAATTATAGCCCTAATGATATTTACTGAAAACAGGGCTCAACTGGAAAAGAAATTTGATTATCTGGATGTTTTTCAGCTTGAATATACAGCAGATCCAAAGATTTCACCAGACGGTAATTATGTTGTCTATCGCCGCACCGGTTTTGATATTATGGAAGATAAGTCCAAAAGTAACCTTTGGATTGTTGGAGTAGAAAATCCTGAAATCCATCATAAACTCACTAACCGTGAGGTCAATGAAAGCAGTGCTGTATGGTCCCCAAATGGTGATCGTATCGCTTTTGTAAGTAGCACAGAGGAGGGAAGTGAGATCTATGTTTACTGGACAGATTCGGGAGCCATTGCCAGGTTAACTCAATTAGACAATAGTCCATCCTCGCTGGAATGGTCTCCAGATGGTAACAGGATAGCATTTACGATGAAGGTTAATGCCAAAGCTCCCGTTATCGCGAAGATGCCTGAAAAACCTGAAAACGCCAATTGGGCTAAATCCCCGAGAATTACAGATAGACTAAAACATGAAGCGGATGGTAGTGGGTATATTAAACCGGGTTTCACTCATGTTTTCATGATCCCGGCAGAAGGAGGTACGGCTATCCAGTTAACTTCGGGAGATTATAACCACGGAGGAAAGCTTTCATTTACTCCGGATGGTTCCAGGATCTATTTTTCTGCGAATAGAAATGAAGATTGGGAATATGATTTCAGGAATTCTGAAATTTACTCGGTAAATGTAAATTCTGGAAAAATTGTTCAGCATACGAACAGAAAAGGACCAGACGAAAATCCTATTGTTTCACCTGATGGAAAATATGTTGCCTATTTAGGCTATGAAGATAAGGTACAAACATACCAGGTTAGCAATCTTCAGTTAATGAGGACGGATGGAAGTGACAAAAGAACGATATCAGGAAATCTTGATCGCAGTATTAGTGATCCAGTATGGGATAAAAATTCTAAAGGTCTTTTCTTCATGTATAATGATCTTGGCCTTACCAAGATCGCCTATATAGATCTGAAAGGCCAGGTAACCGATATTGTGGATAATGTTGGAGGTACCAGTCTTGGCAGACCTTATGCCAGCGGAAGTTTCAGTGTTTCTGATGAGGGTAAGATCGCATATACCGTTTCAAAAACAGACCGTCCTGCAGATATCGCTATTACAGAAAGGAGAAAATCTGGTCCAAAAATTCTGACTTCGGTTAATGAGGATATCCTTGGTTACAGGAAACTGGGCAAGGTGGAAGAGATCTGGTACAAGTCCAGTGTTGATGATAGAGATATCCAGGGATGGATAGTATATCCTCCAGATTATGATGAAAATAAAAAGTATCCTCTTTTAGTAGAAAATCATGGAGGACCTATACTAAATTATGGACCTCATTTTTCTGCAGAAATTCAGCTCTATGCTTCTCAGGGATATGTAGTATTTTACCCGAATCCCAGGGGAAGTACAAGTTATGGAGAGGAATTCGGAAATCTGTTATACAACAATTACCCGGGAGATGATTACCATGATGTAATGGATGGTGTGGATGCTGTTATTGAAAAAGGAATTATAGATACTGATGAACTTTTCGTTACTGGAGGGAGTGCCGGAGGAATCATGACAGCTTGGATAATTGGAAAGACGAATCGATTTGCAGCAGCGGTTGTTGCCAAACCAGTTGTCAATTGGATCAGCAAAACCCTGGTTGCCGATAATTATTTTGGATACGCAGATTCTCGTTATCCCGGCCAACCCTGGGAGAATTTTGAGGGTTATTGGAATTTTTCACCGCTATCTCTGGTGGGAAATGTTGAAACTCCTACCATGGTCATGGTTGGAATGGACGATTTAAGGACTCCACCCAGTGAGGCCAAGCAGCTTTATCATGCCCTGAAACTAAGAAAGGTAGAAACGGTCCTGGTAGAGATTCCCGAGGCTTCTCACGGTATTGCGTCAAGGCCGAGTAATCTTATAACTAAAGTTGCTCATACGGTGGCCTGGTTTGAGAAGTATAGGAAATAAAAGAGATATAAATCCAAAAAAGAGCCGGTGTATTCACCGGCTCTTTTATTTCAAGTTATTAATTCCTTTATAAGCCTTCTGGAAGTTCATCTATATACATTTTCTGATAATTGATGCTTTCCATTCCACTTTGACCAATTATCTGAAATCTTTCTCTACTTTTCGCAAATTCTGAACTGGATTTCTGAGACCTGCCAACTATATCATTTATTGCTGCTTCTAAAAGCGGTTCGGATGGATCACCCAAAGTACCCAAATTATTCAGATTTTCTGAGAATTCTATTGTTGGGGGAAGCCCGTCTACATAATCTGTTTTTCCGTTAGCATTAACTGATTTGAATACCAGCGGCTGTAGGGCATAGGTATGATCTGGGTTAACATTGGATTTAGAAAAATTAGGACTATCGTATAAAGTTACTGAAGCCTGGAATTTACCGGTAGTGGTCTCGCCAACCTGCACCACATCGATATACGGATCTAAACCGTTAATCACTAACTCACTGGCAGAGGCGCTCATACTTGTGGTGATAATATAGACCCTGTTGAGGTTAAGGCTGTTAATTGCTTCCCCGGTCCTTATTTTAGAATTAAACCTGTTTACCAGGCTTTCGGGATTGGTTCTTTCCAGTTGTTCCTGGTAATCCTCATTCCATTGTTCCTTCATGAATACTTTTCCTTCAAATTGACCGGTGATCATACTCGCGAGATCCACTGCAGATACTACTGCACCACCACCATTATATCGCAGATCCAGGATGAGATCACTTACTCCATTTGCCTTAAATTCAGCAAAGGCATCATTAAGTTCATCGTCAAAACCTCCTATAAAGCTGTTGTACATGAGATACCCGATCTTCTTACCGTCTATATTTAAAGTTTTAGCAATATGAACGGGATTCTCAGTGTAAGGATCATCGGTAAGGGTAACGGTTTCCTCTGTCATTATGATAGTGTTATTTTCGATCTTACCAATATTAATGGTCATCGTACCCGAATCACGTAGAATACTACGGTAATTACTTTTAGTTAATTTAACACCGTTAACTTCAGTAAAAACTGTTCCTCTTTTCAATCCAGCTTCATAAGCAGATGTACCTGGAAGTACATATTGCAGGAAACCAAAAACATTATTAGTTCCACTTATTTCTCCAAGGCCATATTTTATTCCCGTACTTCCGCTTACTCCATTAAATCTGTCTTCCAGTCTGTTGTAATCTGAGGAAATAAAGCTGAAACGATCCTCGGATGCTTTTAAGGATTCAAATAGTTGTTCGGGCTTTTCGAAATTCTGCAAATACTGATTCTTTGCTGAAGCCCCAGAAAAATAATCGTCTGCAAGTTCAGGCACTTCAGATTTATAAAGATAAATATCATTCATCCCGGAGTAGACAAAATCCTTGATCTGGAAATCGATGCCTTCTGGTTCTTCAATGTTTTCCGAATTATTTAGGGAATTGTCGGTAACTCGATTCTCTTCGATTATAACATCCTCTTCTTTTTCACAGGAGGTAAAAAGAAATACGCAAAGAAATAGCAGGGTAAATATTCTGTTGTTTATCATAGTTTCGGGGCTTGAAAAATTCAAAATCAATATTTGACTTTAAGGAAGCATGAACTATGCCAAACAGGTTAATCGTTTGTTAATGAAGGATGTAGATCTGATTGTTCACCGGTTTATTAAAAGGAATTCAATAATATTTTTTGCTCAGGATTTTAAACTTTGTAAAAGCGAAAATTAAGGTTCTCTTTCCAGCTCTTCATCGATGATCTTGATGATTTCTTTTAGCAGTTTAAAACGGATCTTTCGAATGAGATTTAGCATATAAACAACAATTACATCAGGAATCCATTTTCAGCTTCCACTGGTTTAGGGATATTTTCATCACCAATCATTTCCCGCAGGTCTATTTCAATTCCTCTTGCTATAGAAGTGATAGGTACATCGTTATAGGCACCCTCAAAAGGATTTTCAGAATAGTCCCCGATTTTCTCCATAAGAAAGAAAACCCAAATGATGATTCCTGAAATAATTGGACATAACCAGAAGATCCTTGATTGAATTCCTCCAAAAATATCTAACAACGCAAGAGGTACAAATGCGCAAAAAACGAATGTGAGCCATAATGCAGTAGATGCATACTGTCGTGGAAATGGAAAATTCTTTATACGTTCTGATTTGCCCTGGTCTTCGTAAAAACTTACAATTAGCTGGTGAAATTCCATATGTCTGAAATCTTCAAAATAACCAAGATTTCTTAGCTCCTGGAGTCTAATAGCCTGGGCTTTCATGATCTGGGTAGCTACATTAGAGCTATTTTCGTAATTTTTGATTTCGTCTTCGGAAATGAATTTTTGCAATTCCTCATTTAATTTTTCGGTATAGCTTTCAGATACCACCGGAGAATAAACAGCCTTTATCCTTATTTCCCTGTGTTCCCAGGGACGGCTTAGTCTAAGTTGATGTCTCAGTGCTGTTAACCAGGCAAGATGCCTGAAAAGGATTTCTTTCTTAATTTCCTTCTCATTATCCCCTTTGATAAAAGCAACCGTAGCGGCACCAAGACTCCTGCTATTATTTACAATACTTCCCCATATTTTTCTGGCCTCCCAGGTTCTATCATAGGAACTGTTGTTCTTAAACCCAAGATAAAAGGCCACAGCAATACCAATAATGCTTATAGGTTCCCAGGGAATGGAGAATGATAAATTCAGCAGGTAAAAACCCAGGCAGATGAGGAAAGAATAGATCAGTCCGAATATAAAAGGCTTCTTTGACCAGTTAAAGGTCATGAAGAAACCATAATTCCTTTTTATATACATATTGGAATCTTTTGTTGAAGGTTAAACTAAAACTTAAATGCCTGAAATATTGCCTGTTAAATTAGACTTTTTTCCTTTATCTTCTTTAAACCAACTTAAAGTCTACCATTCCCCTAGGTCTTATTCTTATTTATTCTTACTAATTTTAATCTTGAAAAACTCATAAAGATGCGCAAAGAACTCGATGAGGCTTATGGTTTCCTTTTCGAAAAAGAACTACTTGACGCGATCGAGGAAGTTGGGATTCTTAGAAAAGTAAAGGCCGGTGAAACCATTATTGAAATAGGAGATTATGTAAATGGCATGCCGCTCCTGTTAACCGGTGGGATTAAGATATTACGAGAAGATCCCAACGGAGACGAACTTTTGCTTTATTTTATCGAGCGAGGCGATACTTGCGCGATGACGCTAAGTTGTTGTCTTGGAAGAACTAAAAGCTCCATTAGGGCTGTAGCAGAAACAGACAGTACTTTTATTATGATCCCCATTTCTAAAATGGAGGAGTGGACTGCGAGTTTTAAGACATGGAGAAATTTTGTTTTTGAATCTTACCAGTCCAGGTTGGCCGAAATGCTGGATACTATCGATACTATTGCCTTTCTAAATATGGATGAAAGATTGATGCGTTATTTAAGGGATAAGGCAAAGGTTAATAAGAATGACACTATTAAGGTCACGCATCAGGATATAGCATATGATTTACATACTTCCAGAGTGGTGATTTCAAGACTTCTCAAAAAATTGGAGATAGATGGAAAAATAAGCCTCCAGAGAAACCAAATAAAAGTCATAGACCTATGATGTGTAACACATGTTACTGTCCAGGCTACTTCCACATCATACTTTTGTCCCGGTATAAATTCGCATAATGGAATTATTAGAGATATTGGGTTATTTTGGAGCTTTGCTGATAGGAGTTGTTCTAGGTTTGATTGGAGGAGGGGGCTCTATACTTACAGTTCCAGTAATGGTATATTTATTCGCTATAAATCCTGTTACGGCAACTGCTTATTCGTTATTCGTGGTCGGGGCATCCTCCCTGGTCGGTGCTCTTAGAAACGTTCCAAAAAGACTAATAGATTTCAAGACGGCTATCGTATTCGCGATACCGGCGTTCATTTCAGTATATCTTACCCGAAAATTCCTTGTTCCCGCTATACCCGAAAAGATCTTTAAAATATCTGGATTTGTAATAACTAAAGATATTGGGATTATGATCTTCTTCGCGATCATCATGGTGATAGCGTCACTCTCTATGATAAGGGAAAGGGAAAATGCTAAAAATCTTAGAGAAACTAAGGTTTCCTATAACTATCCGCTTATCGTTATTGAGGGTTTAGTGGTGGGTTTACTTACTGGTATAGTAGGTGCTGGCGGAGGATTTCTTATAATACCTGCGCTTGTTCTTCTTGCTAAATTGCCAATGAAAAAGGCTGTTGCAACTTCCTTGCTCATTATCGCTGTTAAATCCTTAATTGGTTTTATTGGTGATGTTGAGAATATGGCAATTGACTGGTTTTTCTTGTTTATATTCTCGGGGCTGTCTATAATTGGAATTTGGTTGGGCGTATATCTCAATAACTTTATCAATGGTAGAAGGTTGAAAAAAGGTTTTGGATGGTTCGTTCTTTTAATGGGTATCTATATCATTTGGAACGAATTGGGTTGATCATCATGATTTATGTAACATGATAGTTTGAAATTCAACTGCTAAAAAAAATATAAATTGCAGATCAGACTTTTGTTAAAAGTCTTTTTTATTTAATTTCAAACCGGTTTATTTAAACTCAATCTAAATTCAAATCAATTTAATATGAGATCTAAAATTTTGAAAGGACTAATGTTCAGCACCATTCTTTTATTTTTTGCCTGTGGTGAAGGAACCGATGTAGTTGAATCTGGAACTTACCAGGGAACTGTAAAAGAGGTGGAAGCTGATAAAACAGAAATTTACGTTACCACCGATGACAATAAGACTTTGGAACTATACTTTACAGATAGTACAAGTCTTACAAGAGATGGAGTGGAAGTAGAGTTTTCTGAACTGGCAGAAGGTCAGAAAGTGGAAGTAGAAGTTGAAAAAGTTGGTCAGAGACTGGATCCTATTTCAGTAATAATAATGGAATAGGTATGAACGAAATACCTGAATTTTTACGGACAGAGGTTTACCATCCTCTGTCCGTTCATTTTCCAATAGTTCTGTTGTTAATGGCCACCCTTTTTAAATTAATAGGTTTATGGTCAGATAAGCTTACCTGGAGTCATGGGGGTAGATTCTTACTGATTCTGGGAGTAATCGGTATCTGGATATCAATTTATACAGGTGACATGGCCGATGGGATCGTGTCTCGGCAACTTTGTGATCCTACCGTCTTAAAAGACCATGAGAACCTGGCTTATACAACCGCCTGGATATTTAGCCTGGCTTTAATAATAGAGTTATTTATATCCTTTATAGAAATTTTCAGGAAAAAAAGTTTAAGGATCCTTCTCGTGTTAATTTTACTTACCGCTTCAGGATTTTTAACCTATGTTGGGCATTTGGGAGCTGAATTGGTGTACCAACAGGCCGCCGGGGTTTATGTTCCCTCAGATGACTGTGGGGAATTCAATTAAGTCCTTTAATTTTCGAAATGAATTATTTCCAGAATAAGACAGTTTTAATTACAGGTGCTGGTTCCGGGATTGGATTCCGTATGGCATCCATC
>CAYWAB010000038.1:0-19117 GCA_964456105.1 uncultured Christiangramia sp.
TGGACAGGATATACTGGCCAACTTTAAATCTTTAAGGTCATGAGGCCTGCCTGATGGGTTAGGATTTCTTGAAACTCAAACCCAGTTTCGCTCCTAACCAGATCTGTATTGGTATCGTGATCATCACCAGTACCTTGGCCCATACGGGTAAGCTCTCCAGGTCTGACTGTATCGCCATCCCGTCCGTTAGGATCGCAAGGATACAGAAGACTCCTAATAGCGTCCATATCCTTCTTTTTTCGATCACCGTGATAAGGGTGGAACCAAGAGTCCCGGCAATGAATATCATGATAAGAAAAGCGATGATAGACGGCCCGGTGGTTGGAATACCTTCCGGCGTTAGAGCTGAACCGTAGAGCCGCTCCAGGACCATACTTCCAAAATAATTGAACAGGAAGACCACAACAAGGCCGGCTGTAACGATCAGCAGGCCGGTGATGAATTGCACAAAGAGTTTCATTGAATTTAAAGATTGGTTAGGGTATGGTTTATTCGATCCAGAAACCTTTATACATTATCCGGTTCAGGCTTCGTGTGTTTTTTATGTCTTCCAGGGGATTTTTATCCAGTAATAAAAAGGTAGCTTTTTTTCCTTCCGCGATACTTCCTTCCTTATCTGCCAATCCCAGGAACCTGGCAGGAACTATGGTGGCCGATCTTAAAACCTCTGCAGGGGTCATGCCGGCTTCGGTCATATACTGCATTTCCAGGTGTGCGTTATAACCGGGTACTACCGAAAGATTTCCGGCATCATCTCCCATCATGATAGTGACTCCGGCCTCATGCATCAGTTCCATATTAGCCGACATGCTGTCGACAAAGGTTTTGGAATTTTCCCCAAGGCTTCCAGCCACCAATTTTCTTATCGGCCAGTTTTCTAGACTTCGGGTGGTTCGCCTTGAACTGTTCACCATCAGGAATGGATCATCCAGCATCACCGGGTCATCGGCCTGCCTCCGCATAAAGGCGATGGACAGGGTGGGAGTGTAATAAATGGAATCTTCCCTCATTTGTTGTAGCAACTCGCGGGTATCGTCCAGTACTTTATCTGCCACGGTGTGTACTATAACATCTACTCCTGCTGCAATGGCATCCTTAAGATCGGTATAGGTGGAAACGTGGGCAAAAACAGGAAGTTCGTGGCGGTGTGCAATGCTCACTATTTCCCGAACCATTTCATTGGAAATCCTGGGGGTGGAAGGTCCTCCTCCAAGACCTGACTCCACCATGATCTTTACCCCGTTAAGTCCTTTTCGTTTTTTGCCGGAGATGATGCTTTCCAGGTCGCTGGATTCGGTGATCGTAAGTATCCCGGTTTCTTCCAGGTCGATCTCTTCAAGGTCCTTTCCAAGCATATCGGGAACATAGGGAATGGGATAACCCTCCGGTACCGTAAGAATATCCCCGGTAGCATAGATCTCGGGGGATACGATCTCATTGTTTTCCTGCTGTGCTTTAAGGGCAAGCGTCTCTTCTTCAGGGAAACCATGGCCTCCCAGAGTGAAGATCGTGGTCACCCCATAGCGCATCATTTGTTCCAGTGCCGATTTTCTAACGGCCTCATCGGGAGGGACAAGTCCCCCGCTGTTGAGGTGGGCGTGCATATCATATAGTCCCGGCATCAGGTATTTTCCGCCGGCATCAACATTGGTAAGATTTCTGGAAAGACTGTCCGGAACATTACCTTCAAGAATATGGGTGATATATCCTTCCTGTATGATGAGGTTTCGGCTTTCCATAACTTCTCCCGATTCCACATCAATGATGTGAGCATTGGTGATAAGGTAATCTTCCTGTTGGGAAAAGACTTTGGAGGCATCCAGCCTCAGCTCATGCTCGTGCGGATTATAGAACCATACAAAGAAAGCAACGATACCGAGAATCAATAAGATTCCAATCATGTAAAAGATGTAGCGCAATGATTTTCTCATAAAGGGGTAATTAGACCTCAAAAATGCACTACCGGATAGTTAAGTGAAGATTTGGGGGGAGTCCGGATTTAAGCTTTGAGCCTGTGCTGAATAACTAATATAAGTATTTAATTTATATCATGCTTAAGCCATTTAGCTAAATAGGATAAGTGAAGCTTGTAGATCAAGGAAATTATTTTCCAGCACTTCTGTCCTTTGTCCTGACCCCGGCTCGCATTGGATTTCTAAAGGGCTTATCAGGACTTGTCACCCACAAGTATCACCGGCGCCCCTCCCGAAGAGATCCTGTTGGCATCGGCGGCTACCTCCTGCATTCCCGGAGAAGACATGGCCTCGTTAAGTGCTGCCGGAGACTCGAAGGGCATCATGAACATTTTGTAATAAGGAGGATTTCCGCCTGGGCCGGGTAAAAAACTCGTTATGGAATAAGGCCTTTCATCTTTTGGAATTCCTGTTTTTTCGTGGAGTAGGGCAACGTGTCGGGAATAATCTGCCTCGAACTTTTTCTCGTCCGTAGGTTGCGGATACAGTACAATTAAATTGGTCATATTCTTAATTTTAAGTAGCCTACTCTAAACGGTTTTCGACTTTCCCCGATCCTTTTAATACCAGGTAAAAAGATTTTTTTGCCGGTGTTATTTCGATGATCTTATAAAGATAACCAATTAATTCATAGGATTTTGCGAGCAGGTAATATTCTGCTTTAGGAGGCATAAATTCAATTTACCTTATACCGCTTCCCTTTTTTAAGCGTCTTTCCTTCATAGCCTTTAAAGTATACAGGTATGGCGATATCCTTTTCCCTCCTTACCACGAAGTGCAGGTGTGGGCCCCTTGTAAATCCGGTAAATCCGGAGACCCCGATCTTATCTCCTTCTTTTACCCATTCTCCTTCCTTCACAAAACTTCCCTTATAGTCCAGATGAACATAGGCACCAAGGGTGCCATCCTCATGAAGGATGACGATCTTATTGGCCGAATTCTTTAATTCTTCGCCACCGTGTTTGGTAAACCAGTCTATTACTTTAACCACAAGTCCGCCACGGGCAGCAAATACAGGTTCCCCTACATCCAGCCGGAAATCTATGGCATAATTTGAGATCTCGCCGGAATGAGAGAACTTACCGCCAAACCCCTGGCTAACCTCATATTTCTTTCCCTTTTTGAAGGGCAATCGGTACAGGTGATCCAGGTCCGGATCCATCAGTGATTCATGACCCAAATAATAAGCGATACGAATACTGTCCTGGAACCTGGCATTGTGTATCGAATCTGATTCAGTTTTCAGGATGGCAGTAAGGCGGGTACTGTCCTTTGGCTTTAATAAGAATGAATTCAACTCCTTATTCTCTTTTCGGGAATAAAAATAGATCTGAATTGGTGCATGCGACTTGCTTTTTGCTATAAGCTCTAGGCTGTCGTTATTATTTTCCCATTTCAGCACCAGATCATCCCTGTAAGAAATGGGTTCATCTTTCTGTTTCTGGGCATTGACCCCTGCCGGAATTATGAAGAGCAGTGTTAGATAGATCAGAATCTTGCTTTGGTAAATAGCAGTATGATTCCCGTGATCTTTTAAGCCACGAAAAATGTCAGGCTTTGCTAAAGTCGCTTTTTTGATCATTTGAAATAATCCTGTTAATGACATGATCCTATTCATCATTTTTTAGTTCCCAGAACCTGATACCTCCCTTAAGATCTACAGATACCAGTTGCATTCCGTCACCAGAGAGGTCCATAGCGATTATGGTAGCTCTGTGGCCCAGCAGGTCCTCCATCAAAACACCAGAATCCCTGTTCCACATCCTTATGGAACGGTCTATTCCCGAGGTGAACACATACTCGTTTGACAGAATGCCCGTCGTTAAGGACAGGCTTACCGGGGCACGAAAGATGGTATCCCTGGATTTCACATAGATCGGCCAGTCTGGATGTTTATTTTGATAAAGCAGGCTGTCCCTTTTGGTATCATAAACCGAAAATTTATCGTGGGAGAATAATAACAGGTTTCCATTTTTATCAAGATCGGTCAGTTTTCCTCCAAGTCTGAATTTGGAAGTCTCGTTCTTGTCGTTAAGGTCCCATTCTCCTATCTGGTTGTTCCCGTCGAAATAAAGGATGCCTTCCCTGGAGATCCCTCTGGGTGCCATCCCGGTAAAATCATCAGGAACATTAAGAGGTGCGAAATCGTTCTGAATGTCCCAGACGTAAGTATGATCGCCATAATCTGAAGTGGCCAGGATATCCTGTTCCGGATCGAAATAAATATAGGAGGACCATTTGGTTTTGTTTTTAAGGGTCCTGATGATCCTGCCCTGAACAATGTCGATCACAAGAATTCCCGAATTCAAGGTCGCGGCATAGACCTGATCTCTTCCTGGGTCATAGGCTATGCTGTAAATTTCATCCTCGACATTGATAATGAGCGATTCCTGTTTGTCATTGGAAGCATTGATTATTTCTAAGAGCCTTCCATCAAAGGTAGAGACGATCACAGTGTCCCTGTTTCCTTTATAGACCACATCGGTATAGGAAAGCGGATTAATGCCGGTGAGTTCACTTTGTTCTACCGAGATCTTCTGTTCGCAGCCTGTTAGCAAAAGGAACAGTAGGAGGAAAGCTGATAGGATGTTTCGTTTTATCATGCTTATTCGTTTAACAGGTCATAGGTTTCCCCATTGTTCATTCCCTTTATCCAGGTGCCGTCATCTCCCGAGCCTATTTCCACCCGGTTCCCGTTTAGTCCCCAAAGTTTTAAAGTAGTCGTACCCTGTGGCTCGGTAACAAAAAGCATTCGCTGAGAGGTTTTGGAATCCAGGGTGAGGAAAACATTACCATAGTCATTGTCCGTCACATACCCGCTCCGTTCCTGTCCTTCAGAATCATAGAGCATCACCCCGGAAACATCCGAGTTTTCTCCCCTGTCAAAACGATACCCGTGCATTTGGGGTGGAGGTAAAGGCGAACCAATGATCACCCGTTCAACTCCCAGGGAGTCTACCACGACCAGGCCCCTTACTTTAATGATCTCTTCGGAAAGGTCGAGATCTAAAGTTCTGTTCTTGAACAAATAGACCAGTATTGCTGAGGTGGTGATCAAATTGATCACTAATAGAATCGATAACCACTTTCTGTTCATATTTTCATCTTTATTTTAATTCGATCAACCGATCCACATCGGTAAATCCATAAAAAAGTACAAAAAATAAACATACCAGTACCTTTTCAGGTGACTGGCAGCAGTGTTAAGTTGTTATAAATAAGATTGTTGGAGCAGTGTGTTGCTGTTCGGCTTTAGCTGGCAGAAAGAGGAATGAGATGCGACAGGCTTTTGGCGCAAAAGGAATGGTGGTTGGTATTTCCCTGTTTTGAACATATCATATCTGGCTCATGCAAGGCCTAGTCAACACAAGCTTAGAAAGTGCCGGTAAAATGGAGTTCTTTAAATTCCTAATTCCTGCTTTTAGCCGAACAGGTGCTGATCCCAAAAGGAGCATAAAGCGGACAAAAACTAATGAAACTGGTCAAAACGAATATCCCCGCAAGGATAAGAAGGATGATACCCCAGGTTCCCGAAATGGTTCCTGTATAATAAAGAACGACCACGACCGCAGCGATTATCACCCGGATAACCCTGTCTGCAATTCCCATGTTTTTTTTCATCTCGAATATTGTTAAGGTTTAAAACAGATTAAAGTTAAGCGATGTACCGGCTTCATAAATTGACAAAGGTCATCTATTCTCCACATTTTCAACGAAAATCGATCTTCGATGCTTTCGGATCACACTATTCAGTTTATAGCCTAAGGCAATAATCAGAGCAATTAAAAAGAGGCAGAACTTCCTGAATTCTACCCCTTTTATCTTATTAAATTACTTTTTATTTAGTTGGTTTTTGCCGGCGTGGAAAATGGCGGTGGTGTCATGTCCGGTTCCGGCCGGTTCTTCAATTCATTCAAAAGTATCTCCACCGCTTTTTCAAGTTGTGGGTCTTTACCTTCGTTAAGTGCTTTTGCGGTTTGTCTTACCTCGATATCTGGTGCTATACCCTTATTTTCTCCAATCCATTCCTTCTCTATAGGATCGAAAACGGCATTATCGGGTGCGGTCATCGCGCCTCCGTCAATGAAAGGATAATGTACCGATGATTTTACAAGGCCTCCCCAGGTAGTCTGCCCTACCAGCTTCCCTGCATTCTGGTGCCTGAACACCCATGGGAAATAATCGCCTCCCGATCCTGCAAGTTCATTGATAAGCAGGACCTTCGGTCCATGTATTCCTGCCGGCAGTTTAAAGGCCTTTCCATTGGGAACTTCATTGGTGATCGCCGCTCTCAATTCTCTGGTCAGCAGGTCTACCATATAATCGTCCAGCAATCCACCCCCGTTAAAGCGTTCGTCTATTACAGCTCCCTGTTTATCCTGCTGGGCAAAAAGATACCGGTTGAAATTACTGAAACCGGCACCGGAAGTGTTAGGTACCCACACATAAGCGAGTTTTCCCCCGGATAGTTCGTCGACCTTCCTTCTGTTATCCTCGATCCAGGCCTTTTGTCTAAGCCCGTTCTCACTTCTTATTGGTTCAACCGTCTCCTTCCAGGAGTCTTTAAAGTTTGGGTAAGAATTTAAATGGATCACCGTTTGAACACCCCTGGTTCCCTGCAGTGCTTCAAAAATATTATCCTTTGCAGTGATCTCCTTTCCGTTAACACCTACGATATAATCACCCGTGCTCACCTTAAGTCCGGGTTTGCTTAGCGGACTCGAAAGTTCAGGATTCCAGCTTTCAGTAGTAAAGATCCTTTTGATCCTCCATCTTCCATTTTCTGTGACAAGATCGGCACCTAAAAGCCCGGTAGGATATTCTTCGGTATCGGGATAGTCCCCGCCAAAAACAAAACTATGTCCTACAGAAAGTTCACCATTCATCTGGTCCAGGATATAATTTAGTGAAGCCCTGTGTTTCACATATTTCATCAGAGGCTCGTAACGCTGGTAAACGGTTTCCCAGTTCCTGCCATGCATATCTGGATCATAGAAATAATCCCGCTGATACCTCCATGCTTCCTCAAAGATCTGTTTCCATTCGGCTACAGGATCAAGGTCCATGTTGAGTTTGAAGTTTAAAGGATTGCCTTTCCCTTCTTTACCTGAAGTATCAAAGACCTGCCAGGAGGAACCAGATCTGCCAATGGCCTTCTGTCCGTCAGCCGAAACCGAGAATTGGCTCGCATTACTGGTAAATGTGTTGGACTCCCTGTCCTTTAAAACGAATTTATGGATGGTGGATCCGGGAGAATTTTCAACATTCTCTGCAATAAAGACACTTCCTTCCGGTCCTGCAGTGAGATATCGATAATTGCGTATCGGCATAGGTAAAGCGATGGTTCGGGATTCAATATTTTCAAAATCGATTTGGATACTTCTATCTCCTTCTTTCTTATCCTCCTCTTTTTTATCCGCTTTTTCCTCCTTTTTCGCTTCCTCCTCATCGCTTCGTAAGGCAAATGGAGAAGGCTCATCTTTCTGAAGGTTGATCAGGTAAGCACTATAGCGTGGTTCTGCAAGCATGGAG
Source organism: uncultured Christiangramia sp. (assembly GCA_964456105.1). GTDB lineage: Bacteria > Bacteroidota > Bacteroidia > Flavobacteriales > Flavobacteriaceae > Christiangramia. The sequence goes on from CAYWAB010000038.1 coordinate 7,506, forward strand.
CTGGTATTAGCCCATCCCGAACCTAGTGCAAGGTCTGTACTGGATAGGAAGTAAAGATGCTTTTTATCAAGATCCCAGGCAGGGGAAACGCTGTGAGCCATTTCGTTGGTTACCGGGCGGCTAATATCTTCTGCTACAGACCAGATATAAATACGTTTGAAATTGTTCGGTGAGGTTTTGGAATAGGCCAGCCATTTGGAATCAGGCGACCAGGTGAGCCCGAGATTTCCTCTTTCGATGTTCACACCACCCACGTCAATGGTTTTGATCTTTTCGGTTTCCAGATCCAGTACTTTGATGCGTACGTCATCATCATTAAAAGCAAGGTACTTTCCATCGGGAGACCATACCGGTTCCCATCCCAGCCTGGAATTTCCAATTGGGATATCCTTTATTTCCGACATTCCATCCTGCGAAGCAATGCGCAATACATATTGTTTCTGGCCTTCATCTGTGAACCAGGCCACCTTATCTCCCAGCGGTGACCAGACAGGGCGCCTGTCTGCAGCACCCGAAGTGTTGGTGATATTTCTTGGGTCCCCAAATTCCGTGGGAACCGTGAAAATTTCTCCTCGTGATTCCATGATCGCTCTCTTCCCGGAAGATGAAAGGGATACATTCGTGGCGGACTCGGTTACGTCTTCCCATCTTTTTTCAGCCCACGGGAAGTCTCCAACGACTTGTATGTTAAGTTTTTTGGTAGTGCCGGTCTCTGTGTCAAGCAGATGGAAGCCACCGTCTTTTTCAAAGGCCAGACTTTTACCATCTCCGGTAAGAGACTTGATGTCAGATCCGGCAAGGCTGCTAAGTTTTTCCAGTGCTGAGGTCTTGGTATCGTAACTCCAGATGTTCATGATGCCATCACGGTCTGAAAGAAAATAGATCTTATTCCCAATCCATACCGGCTCCACATCTGTGGTCTTGTTATGTGGCAATAGTATTTCACTTTTATCCTTCATGTTCAGGATAGAAAGCGGGGTATTCTGACCTCCTCTGTATCCTCTCCATTCCTCATCCCAGCGGGTTACCCTTTCTATTACCAAGGAATTGCCATCCGGAGAATAATCGGCATCTGCAGCCCATTGCACGGTAAGCTGCGTTTCAGGGCCACCTTCAGGGGAAACCTTCCAGAGCCGGTGATATCCTGTTGGTGCGGCATCCCGTGGGGAAGCATAATAAATGAAGCTGCCGTCATTTGCCCACCCGCGAACATAGGATCCTGATGGATGATAGGTGAGTCGCTCCGGATTTCCGCCTTCGATACTCACTTTATAGACGCTGGGATCACCTGTTCGATTAGAGGTGAAAGCTATGCTCTTCCCGTCCGGGGAAAGATGAGGATCACTTTCTATAGCCGGGGTGCTGGTGATACGACTAGCCTGTTTATCTCCTATTTTATAGAGCCAGACATCTGCCCCGTAAATAAAGGTTATATGATTTCCTTTCATATCGGGTTGCTGTAAAAGCAGGGTTCCCGAATTTTGAGCTGAAACTGAAAAGCACAGGCATACCGATAAAGCCAAAAAGAATGATTTCATTAGTCGAATTTTAAATTGGTTGAGAAATTTCATCTGCCCGTTAAAGCAGATAAACTTCAGTAAGATACTAATTTTAGCTTCTGCTTGCACAGCCTAAGCCGAAGTTGCTTTTTATTTGAACATTTCTGTACGGTAGATGGTGAGTGTTGTTCCCTGAGATTGGATCACCAGGTATTTATCATCACTTGTAGTTATTATATCCTTATAGTACGTGTGATTGGTAGGATTATCGAAAAGTATATTGCCGGTATTAAAATCTATTTGTTGAAGGCTGATACTGTTATCGCTCTTCCGGTCCAGGGCATATACATGATTGGAAAGTCCTGGATCATAACAAAAATCTCCAAGTTGAAACCTGATTTCGTTCGTGGTGCCTATTTGAACAAGGTCTGGTGAGATGATTATTTGCCGGTTAGAAGGGTTCCCTATCAATAGTTTGTTGTTTAATTTGTTAGGAGTGAAGGAGACAATTTCACCAAAGTTTGGAAATGATTCGCCAAGGGGAATTTGATCTATGCTTTCGGAATCACCTAGTACCCGGAAGGAGGAAGATTCGTCCTCAAGAAAATATAAGCTCGAGTTGTTATCTCCAAGTTGAAAATTTTTGAACTCTAAGGATATGGAATAATTGTCTCCCGGTTCTTCCAGAAGATCATCCTGTGCGCTGTCTATGAATCTCCATCTCATCCCGGATATATCCTTTCCCCTCAAGGTGATGATTCCTTTTCCATATTTATTGAAGCCTATAGCTATGGGGCTGGAATGCGGGTATTCCGGGTGGTCGTTGGGACTGGGAGGTATGGTTATCTGCTTTACGATAGAACCGTCCTTTGTATACACATCTACTTCTTCTCCTTCACCATCCGGAAGATAGATAAGATCGTTGAAAGGATTTATAAAGAAATCACTCACAGTGCCACCTGAAGAGGACATGGCAATATCCACTTCAAATCGAAGGGTTTCTTCATATCCGTCTTCGTTTTGCTGTAATTTGATGATATAACTGGACTCGCCAGAGGTGAGAGCCCATAAGTTATTTTCGTCGTCGGGAATCACCTTTTGCAGACTACCGGGGAGCTCTACTTTCTGAGAATAAAATTGCATGTCTACGGAGCCTTCAAGTGGATTTCCATCATTATCGGTAACCCGAAAATTATATTTATGGATCCTCCCAAGTGTTGAAGGCCCATCACTGAATCTAATCCCGTGATTGTTGTCGAAATATTCAATATCATTGGGGTCTATGTGAAAGGAATAGGTTTCATCCCCACTATAAATTGTATTGAAAGTAACCGCTTTGTTAAACAGCAGAAATTTCTTTTCGTTCATTTTTATGTCTCCATCAATGCCGCTATGAGAAACCAGTCTTAGGGGACCTGTTTGTTGCTGGATCCACAAGGAAAAATCTCTTCCGAAAGAACTAAAAATCACTTCCCCTCTTCTTAAATCAGAATTCATATTATCTGAAACACTTATCCTTAGTTCTTCATCTCCTGTCCCGTTTTCAGGATCAACGGAGATCCAATCCGGCTTCGACTCGACTTGCCAGTAGGCATTGGAAGAAAGGCTGAGCATGGTGTCTAAAGCGACAGGCTTTAAATGAATTTCCTTATATCTCAGTTCAAAATGGTGATTATTCCCGATGGTCTCGAATTTGGTCTCGGAATCTTTTGAGCAGGAAAGAAATATAATCAGTAACAGGAAGGAAATCTTTTTGATCATGATATGTTAACGGCCCGGCGTAAAATAGAATACTACAGGTAAAGGCTTGTTTGATTGAATATAATTATTAAAGCTTCCGAAAATAGGACTTTTTCAGGCTATTTGACTAATACTTTCTTTAAAAAGTCAATTTGTTAAAGATGATTTTTGAATAGCTTTTTCCAGTAGGCTCTTAAATTCGGACTTGTTATCTACGAAAAGTGCAAGATTCCTGTAATTCCTTTTTTTACCATAAAGCCCGGTTAAGGAACATTCCTCTTTAAGATGAATTACCATGTTGTGACTCTCCAGGTCCCCGAGGAAAGATAATTTTCTGGATCCTTCATTGATCTCAAAATCCCTGGAAGTTACTTCGATGGATTCGATATTTTCTAAATCGATCGTAGTTTGGTTCATGATTCCATACCGCAGGTAAAGTTTGCCATTTTCAATTATGATTGGTCTTTTAGCCATGGATCTTAAAAAACCAAAAAGCTGTATCCCGGAGTAAATACTTAAGAAAGTAAGAATCCACGCGGCAGTGCTGCTCCATCTTTCCAGTAAGATGTGAATCACGACAGTTTCTATGGCAATGATGAACAGTAAGGCATAAAGTAGGGAGATAGTTCCACTTTCCTTATGGTAGGAGAATTCATTGTCCTTTAATTTCCTTTTTTTCCAATTCAGGAATCCGTAATAGAAAACAGCGATCTCGGTTACAAATGCTGTCATTGCGATGCCGGGCAGGAATTTTTTACAAGTGCTTTTCAAGACTGTAAAGAAGTCCTCACTTTCCTTTTTGTTCAGCCTGAATTCCTTTATTCCCTGGCTCACTTTACTTATTATAAAGATCACAACTCCCAGTTCGATCACCGGAAGTCCATAGGTCCTGAATATTTCAAGGTAATACTGATTTTCGGCCGGCAGGATCAGGGAACAGGTTAACATCCCCAGAATAAGGAATGGGATCACTGTTGTCTTAGGGATACTTGTTTTCCTGATCAGGAGGAAATACACAAAGGGTGCGGTAATCAACAGATCGAAAGTGATACCGATGGAAAGGCTGTCCGGATTTGCGGCAAAGGCAGGTAATTTTGAAAGAATTACCATGGAACCAATGATGAGTAAGGGTAATCCAAATACTATGAGATTTTGGGGTAGGGTCGATGTTTTATTCATTGGCTCCTTTTTAAAATCTTCAATCCCGTTGAACTTAAATCATTTTCCCGGGAGCAAGGATTTCAACTTTTCTTTTGCTCTGTATTTCAATGCGAAAGTTAATTAATTTTCCATTAAAAAAGGATTGGCCGGATCTCTTAACTTTAACGATAACAGGTTTTTAGTTTTGGATCACCTGCCTGAATAATGCTATTCGCTGTAAACATTGTTGGGAATGTTCTTCTTTTCATACTGGTTATGTATAAGGATGATCGCCAGTCCGAATAGTACGGCGGCCACGATCAGGATCGTGCTTATTAACCCGCTCACTCCAAAGGACATTCTTATTAAGATCGTTGAAATTATAAATCCTGAATTCCTGATGATCTTATGGAATTTGTCGGTATAGAAGAAGCTAATTAAAAGCAGTATCACATCCACTAAAATGAGTACGGTGAAGAACTGATCGAAGAACAGGTTATTGATACTTTCAAATTCAGGTAGCTCACCGGAGGAAAAGGAAATCCCTGAAGACCAGTCTGTAAGAGTATAAACTGCCATTACAAAGAAGAGCGGTAGGAGTACTATTGCGATCAATTTCTTTTTTTTCACGAATTTTTTGATCCTATTTTTCATTCCGTCATCCTGGGCTGCTTTTTTCTTACCCTGCTTTTCGAACAGGTAAATCAAATAGAAAAGCAAAAGCGATGCGATAAGGTCATAGGTGAACTGCAGATCACCTTTGATTTCAAACCAATTGGTGGAAAGCTCCAGGGCAGAAAGATCATTAAACAGCTTCCTGATAATGATAAGCGTTATTATTTCGTATTGTTTGGTTATATAGGTTGTGAATGACTTTGGAAGGTAGTAGATAAGTAGATAGACTTCGTAAATAAGAATAAACGAAAAGGGAGTATATACCGCGGCGATAGGATTTTTCAGCATTTCTGCGTTCGCAGGAAAGTCGATAATGTCTAATTTCAGGAAATAAATGACCGCCAGGTGAATGAAAAAACTAAAGATGGCGATCTTAAGGATGATATTTTCGGTTATTGCCCGGGTATTATCAGATAACAACCATCCATAGATCCGGTCTATTATTTTCTTTTTCCTAGTCATAGCAATTCGTTTTCACCTGTCGTTCCAGGTAACAGGTTTAACAACTATCTTAATTATGATCCACGTAAGATGCCTTATAATTCTCCAGGTCGTTTTTAAGCTTACTTAGTTGTCCTTGTACATATCCCATTAATGCCAGTTTGGAATCTAGATTTCCAATCAAAAAATTAAGGTCCTTCTTAATTTTAGGATCCTTAAGGAGAAGATCTAAAGCCATTTTTGCTTCCTCATCCTTAATTTCTATAGTACAAACCTCCGGAAGACTTACAGCAATACTTTTTTTTGTTTCTATATAAATGTCGCCGCATTTTCTCCTTATGTCTTTCTGAATGGAATTGGGCATAAGACCCCTAAGGCTTTCACGATAACGGTTGGGTGTGGTCAGGATGACGGAATTTGACCAGTCCAGTTCGTAAAAATTGATGATGGAAGTCCTTAGGTCATAATCCTGCAAAAGGTTGATCTGCCCCGAGGTATTTAGTTCCTTGTAGGTCGATGCGGTGGGCCTCGCATCACTAAACTGGCTGGCCTGGTAAAGGTCGATGAGACTTTGCTTAGGATCTGCCATGGCAGTTTCTGGATCTTCGAAGTAAAGGATGGCAGCGTTTGCATAATTCGAAACATCCTCATTGTATTGTACAAAAGTTTGTATAAAAGACTCCTCTTCTTCAATATCATCTAAAAACCTGGAGATATAAGTGTTTTCCAGTTTTTTGTTCTTCCTGTCTTCGTTCCAGTTATTGATCTGTAATGCGATCAGAATTCCTATGACGACGAGGATGATCTCTCCGGTTGCATAGAGCAGGTACTTACTTAATTTATTCTCGTTGAGTAATCTTTGACGGATTTTCCGGAAGAACTTTATCATCAGAGCTGTATTTCCCTAAATATATGGTTTTTATGTCTTTAGGATATCGGCTAGCCTGATATTTAAATCTTTTTTTGGTAATGTTAAGCACTTTGATATCGGCGAGGTCAATTCAGCGACCTTTCATTTTTGTGTAGGGATTTCAGAATGCTCTTTTCTATGAGTAGGAAGGCCTTTACTCAACTTGAGTTTGTCCCAGGAGGAATAATATCACTTCCAGATTCATTTGTGAAGTGGTCCAATGGCCAACCTCTGGATAGCTTTTAAATACAGGGAAAATACCATTATTTGAATAAAGCTCCTGGCATTTCAAATATCTTTTGTAAACCCGGTCTCCTAGATTGGTATTTATGATTTTTCGCTCATTTTCGTTATAAGCATCGTCGAATTGAACGGCATCATTTTCGTCCATTTCTCCCATATAAATGAACTGTGGAATCTTTCTAAAAACTTCAAGATCAAAATTCTTATTAAATAATGCGTTATAATCATTTGTACCTATGGGATAATCCAATTCAAACCCGTTAAGACTATCCTGAGGGATCATAAGTTTTCCGTTGAATCCGCCAATGGCCAGTGCTTTGATCTTTTCAGGATGGAGGAAAGAAAAGCGGTTGACAAAAGTTGCTGAAGCCGAAAACCCTGTCATAAAAAACTTAGGTTCCAGTTGGATCTGCATAGTAGACAGGACGCTCCTTGCATCATTTATCATGGCTAAAAGTTGCAGGTCCAGCCTTTTTAATTCAGGACACTGTTCCAGTATGATATCCCGGTCAAGGGCATGTGTATATACCAGGGGTTTGACGGCTGGCCTTGGAAAGACAGGAACAAGCAAAGGAATATTTAGTTCCCTGGAAACATTATTCCCAATACCGCTTTTTGTAGCCAATTCCATGGCGGATTTTTTATGTACTTCCAGAGAATCAGATACTTTACCGGTATTGTTGGGTTCAACCAGGAGGAATGTGCTTTTGTTCAGTGGAGTGCCTTCAGGAATATATAAAATGTAATCCCAGTAAAAACCTTTTTCGGGGGTCTTCTCGATAAGCAGGGATCTGCTGCTTTCCGTTCTTTTTGTATTATCCGTTTGCGCGGTGGAAACTCCAAATGAGAGTGTGAAAATCAGGAAGATCAAGTATTTCATTGCTTAGGTTATCATTATTTAAAAACGAATCACTTAGATAATTGTTACCTGTGGTCCGTATAGCTTATTTAGAGAATCTAATTTTTATTCCGGTTTAATTCAGCTTAGCACATTTTTAGCCTGGACTATATGCCTTAGGTTATGATATATCAATACCCTTAAAGTATCACCGAGCCTTAATTTGATAAAACTTGTAATGGAAATAGATGTTTTCACTTTGGTGAGGTCAGTATTCCTTGATCTTTCAAGTATGCCAAGAAGTTCCTTTTGGTGGGCGACGAATTTATCAAGTACCGATTTGTCAAGTTTAGAACCGATAGGATCCATGGATTTAAAAGTTCTTATCTTTTTCATGTTTTCATTCGGTAACATGCTCTTTGCAAAATAGCCACCCAATAGACCACTTCTGAAAGATTTGGACTTTTCATGCTTAGAGCTGTTCAGCCTTTTTTCTATTTCAGGAATATAGAACTCTCCATATCTGTTGAGGTGTTCTATACATTCCAGAATACTCCAGCTGTTTTTATCTTTTTTGAAATTTAGCTTTTCCAAGGGCAGTTCCTTGAAAGATTCAGCCTGCCGAAGATTCCTATCTGTGATTTCAGTTAATTCATCAATTAATTTTTTGGATTCCATGCGGTTATTTTTTATAAAGTTACGGATACTTTTAGGTGTATACTTAGTTTTCAGAAAGGCTGATTGTTCGTTGCTTTTGCCTGATTTAATGCTCCATATAATTTGCAAATAAACCGGCCATTCGGCCGGTTTGATTTTTTTAATAGTAAGTATAGGTTATAGTTTCGATAAGGCTCTTGCGCTCTATGATCCTGTTCTCTTCGTTAAACTTATTGATGTAATAATGGACAATGTTCACGCCTTCCTTTATGTAAGTATAATAGAGCGGCAGATGTTCCTGTACCTTAAGAGTAGGGATTATTTCGGCGGAAGCCGGATTCAGTCTGTCTGTATAACTGTCCAGGGAGAGGCTGCTTTCAAAGATCCAGGTATTATTGGTCCCGGCTTTGAAGATGCTTTCCTTTTTAAGATTCCCGTCTCCATAATATTCGTACTCATGTTTTGAATGTTTCTCGAAACCTCCATCAGGTTCTAATTTATAGGTCATTTTAGAAGTTATCCTTCCTGCAGAATCATATCCGTAAAGACTATAGGCTATAGTTGCAAAGCCGCTTATAACTTCAGATCGGACTACTTTGCCATTCTCCCAGAAGAAATCTTCGCCATCACCAGGAAAAGAAGAAACGCTTTGTATCAGACCGCTGCTGGAATAGTGATAGTTGTCAGTTCCGCTTGATAGTAAAGAAGATTGGTCTTCCCATAATACTTTACTTACTTTTCCATCAATGGCATATTCGTAAGTTCTTTTATCTCTTTTGCCATCTGCTGTTACAGTCTCTATAGATTTTATCATACCGTAGAGCTCGTCGTCCTGAAGCAATAAATTTACTTCAGAAAGTGATCCTACTATCATGCCTGGACTATTGGAGACCAGTTTGAGCTTTAAATCGTGATGATTTTCAAGTAAGGAATTATCCTTTGGATAGATCTGGAAAGTAGTATATAATGTCCCTGACGCTACTGGAATAACGATCTTTTGTTCTTGATCTATTGCCGGGTAGGAACTAATAAAATAATTATTGGTATTACCCTCTATTTCCACCACGAGAGAACCTTCAGGTATTTCAAACCCTGCAAAATGGATCTTTACTTCAACGCCGCCAAGATCGTTCTCTAAAAGGCGCAACGACGGAGTTACGAATGATGCAGTAGCTGGCGCATCGTCATCTGTGATTTCTACATCTGCAGTTCTTTTACTGCCAAAGCTAATTCCTTCACTGCTTTCTTCCAGCTCGAATTTTACCATACTATTGCCATTTACCAGGTTATTATTCACAGGAGTTATTGTAAAAACTGAAAACCGGCTCCCTTTAAGTACTTCCAGTTCGATCTCTCCATTGATTACCGGAGGGTTCGTCTGGAAGGCCGCATTGCTTGTGTTGGTAACCTTCAAAACGATATAACCGTCTTCTGTTGAAGTCCCGTTGAAGTTCACCCGGAATTCTATTGGAGAAGAATTCTCCATAATAGAAGTGTCCTCAAAAAGATCAGCCATCAAAAGGCTTGGTGTTGAATCAAAATCGTCATCTTCAGAGCATGATATTAAAATATTGCTGAAGATCAGTGCAAGAATGATGTTATAAATAGTTTTCATAATGTTGTTTTTTGATTGATGAATTTTTAAAGAAAAGACCCTCCTCATCAAGAGAAGGGTCTTCCCGGATTTAGAAATTATATTCTAATCCAATATTTACAGTTGCTACTGTAAACTGATCGCGGCTAATTCCTGAATAAGATGCAAGCGCCCCGATTTTTCCAAAATTGATCCCAAGAAGTGGCCTGTAGTAAAATCCACCCTCGTTACCATCGTTAATCCCTACGGCGTAACCAACGTCGGCACCTGCAAAGAATTTACTTATATTGAATCTTGCGGTAGCTGCAAGTGGCAGGAATTGAATATCATCAACATCCCAGCTTCCGAATTCGTCTTCTCCTGAGTCTCCAAAGAAGTTCGAGAAAGCTGCCACTCCACCTAACTTGAATTGTTCGGAAACATCGAACCTGTAAGCTACTTCAGCTCCCAAGTTGAAAGTGCTGAACTCTTCTATATCTCCCACCGGAATTCCCCCGTTGATACCGATACTAAGATTGCCTTGTTGGCTGTGAGCGATGGTCATTGTCATTAAGGCGATAATTACTGATAAAACTGTTCTTTTCATTTTTTTAAATTGTTTTGTTAATACTAGTTTTTTTAGAGTAGCTTTTCAGATGAGGTCTTTTGATCATGCCATTCATTGAAATTCTACGAAGCAAAGATGGGACAGGAATCAGGCTTTTGAAATACCTTAATGGCAGGGTTTTTAATACCTGTGGAAGGGTATTTTAAGGAATAGGGAATACCATTAATCAGGTAGGTACTATGTGAAATTTGAAAATTAAAGGGAAAAAGAAACTTGCTTCACCGAGAGAAGTAAAAGGTGGTGAAAAGGAAAAGCCCCGTTTCGGGGCTTTTATAGCTCGTCCTTTAAAAGTTGGTGCTTAACGGCAAACTTATATACGCCCAGGGAATTCTTCACTTCAATTTTTCTCATAAGGTTTTTTCGATGGGTTTCTACTGTTTTCGGACTGATGAATAGCAACTCTGCGATCTCGCTGTTCGAATGTTCCCTCGCGATAAGCTTAAGGATCTCAAGCTCTCTTTCCGTAAGACTTCCTAAAGTATCCTGCTGCTCTTTCTTTTGCTGAAAATTACGCATAAGGTTTTGCGCCAGTTGGTTGCTTATAGCCTGGCTTAAGTAAGGTTCTCCTTTCAGGACCTGCCTGATGGCCATTTCCAGTTCAGCTTTTCCTGTATTTTTAAGGATATATCCTGATGCTCCCGCTTCAAGCATTTCGGTGACCAGTTGAAGGTCATTCTCCATGGTAAGTCCCAGTATCTTTATTTCCGGATATTTTTCCCTGATCTTTCTGGTGGTTTCAATCCCGTTCATGTCTGGCATATTAATGTCCAGGATGGCAAGATTTGGACAACAGGTTTTTAATTTTTCCAGCGCCTCCTTTCCACTATTTACTGTAGCGATCACTTCTACATCCTTTAACTGTGAGAGCAGAGAAGCCAGGCCATCCAGGAACATCTGGTGATCGTCTGCCAATAAAATCTTTACTTTTTCCATTTTTAACTATTTAAAGGTATGCTCACATTAAAAACAGTTCCGTTGTTTAAAGAAGAGTCGATATCAAAATAACCATTCAAAACCCTTACGCGGGAATGAATATTCTTTAAACCTATACCAAGGCTGGTGATGCTTGTGTCAAATCCTTTTCCATTATCTTCTACCAAAAGGTTAGTAAACTCACCAGACTCCATTAAGGTGATGGTAACTTTTGTAGCCGATGCATGTTTAATGATATTTTGAAGAATTTCCTGAAGAACCCTGTACAAGGTGAATTTCGCAGCTACAGATAGATATGCTTTAAGGCTATGGGATTTTAATTTAAATTAAAAAGC
>CAYWAB010000039.1:0-19109 GCA_964456105.1 uncultured Christiangramia sp.
GCTTACCTGGTTCTATTAGCAGTTATTGTGTTAGTGGCAATATTTGTGATAGTAGGTTTATTCAGAGGTAATATTAAGAACACGATTATAGCTATAGGATCCTTTTTGGTGATCGTGGCTATATCTTACGCCCTTAGTGACGGGACCGCAAAAGAACTTAAAGATGGTACCATGCTTTCAGCATCCGGCGACCACTGGGTTGGAGCGGGATTAATAACTTTTTATATTCTTGCCGGGATAGCTATTTTGGCAATGGTATTCTCGGGAGTTAAAAAATTAGCTAAATAATTATGGCGAAAAGATCAGCACCGGAAGTAAACGCCGGGTCCATGGCAGACATCGCTTTCCTTCTTCTAATCTTCTTCCTGGTAACAACTACCATTGAGACAGATCAGGGGATTAGTAGAAAGCTTCCGCCTTGGCAACCTGAAGATGTTGAGCCTCCGGTTATTAAACAGAGAAACATCTTTACCGTACTGGTAAACAGTAACAATGAGTTACTGGTTGAAGATGAGGAGATGGAACTTTCCGAATTGCGTGAAGCAGCCGTTCAGTTCCTTGATAATGGAGCTGGAACCGGTGAGGAAGCTTGTAGCTTTTGCCAGGGTGCAAAGGACCCTAATTCATCTGTAAACCCACAAAAAGCGATTATATCGTTGGTTAACAACCGTGGTACTGAATACGGAACTTATATCGCCGTTCAGAACGAACTGGTTGCCGCGTATAACCAGCTTAGGGACAGAGAAGCTCAGCGTATCTACGGAATGACCTTCACAGAGATGGAGAAGCGATACAACGATCCTAACTACAATGGTGATAAAGACGCCCTTAAGGAGAAGATCGATGTGATCCAGAATATGATCCCTCAGAAGTTATCTGAGGCAGAACCAACAAGCTAGAGCTTTTAACCGAAAACGACTTTAATTATGTCTAAATTTAAAAAGAAAAAGTCTGGAGACCTGCCTGCGATTAGTACGGCATCTTTACCTGATATCGTTTTCATGCTTCTTTTCTTCTTTATGGTTGCAACTGTAATGCGTCAGAATACGTTAATGGTTCAAAACCAGTTACCGTTCGCTAACCAGACTGAGAAACTGGATAAGAAGGATTTGATCATGTATATCTATGCAGGGAAGCCAAGTCAAAGATATCAGTCTCAATATGGTACAGAAGCCCGTATCCAGCTAAACGATAAATTTGCCAGTGTTGAAGAAGTACAGCAGTTTATCTACGCGGAACGTGAGTCTAAGAGGGAGGAACTTATTCCTTACCTAACAACGGCTCTTAAGGTGGACGAGGAAACTAATATGGGACTTGTCTCCGATATTAAACAAGAACTTAGGAAAGCTGAGGCCCTAAAGATTAACTATACTACTCTTCAGGGAGACGCTCAGCGTAACGTTGAATAATCTTTTCAATTTGTTATTATAGAAAACATCCTGTTTGGGTATAACCAGACAGGATGTTTTTTTATATTTAATCTCTTGCATTCACTCTCTGGTATGGTACAACGTTTTTTTTTCTATCTGCTATTGCTACTTCCAGCTATTTCACAGGCCCAGGAGGAAAAGGAGCGATACCGGCTGCCAGATACCATTCCTTTTACTATAGATAGCCTTTACCGGGAGGATCAGTTTTATATTGGGTTTAGTTTTAATTTAGTAACCGATAGTCCCGGGAGTATTTCGCAGGAAGGTTTTTCCGGAGGTTTGCATCTGGGTTTTATTCGTGATATGCCCTTAAATGACAGGAGGAATGTTGCTTTGGGTCTTGGTCTTGGTTGGTCCATTAATAGTTACGGTCAAAACCTGTTCATTGGGAAGGATGAAAATAATTCTACCATTTTCAGGAGCCTTGAGGAGGATCAGGATTACGATACCAATCGTTTTACTACACAGGTAATAGAAGCTCCAATCGAACTTAGATGGCGTACTTCGACCGCTGAAACCTATAAGTTCTGGAGGATCTATACCGGACTCAGACTGGGATATATTTATAATTTCAGAAGTAATTATACCGGTCCTGAGGAGAAAATCGTCGTAAACGATATTGAAGAATTGAACAGGTTTCGACTTGGTGCTACCTTTACCTTTGGCTATAATACCTTTAATTTTCAGTTTTATTATGCGCTGAACCCTTTCTTCAATAATGCAGAAGTTGGCGGAGCCGAGCTTAGCCTTTCTACCCTTCAGATAGGGCTTAATTTTTATATCCTATAACCAGATGCTCAGGGTAATGATCTGGGGTACTCCTCCTATCAGAAATCCTAGGAACAATTCCCAGTTACTGTGTGCTTTGTAAAAAAGCCTCGAGGAAGCAGTTAGTCCTGTTGCAAGGATCAGGAACGCTAGTGTGTAGATATAATAAAGGTGGAAATAGATACAAAGACCAGCAACAAACATTAAAAGACCGGATATGCCTATCATATGCAGACTCGCCTTAATCTGGAACAGTGTTAATACGTAGGCTAAAACAGTGGAAACCAGTATTGCCGAAAAATAGTAGAACAAACCCGGATAGTTATAAATGTTCAGGATCTGGTTCAGGATCATAAAGCATAAAAGCGTGAAGAAAAAAAGAGGCCACTTCCGTTCTTCAGATCTCTCCAGAAATATATTATCGACTTTCCCTAAATTCTTAAGGAGGAAATAGAAAACTATAGGGATGAATATAGTGATTATGGCAATTGCAAGTAATTTAGCCTTCACTATCTCCGGAGGAAAGAACCTGGGAATAAAGAAGAAATAAAAAAGGCTTCCTGCCAAAGGCATCAGTAAAGGATGAAAAAGATAGGAGGCAAACTTAAGCAGTGCTTTCATTAAATTTCTTTGCGTAATCTGGCTACGGGAATATCCAGTTGTTCACGATATTTAGCTACGGTTCTTCTGGCAATAGGATAACCCTTATCTTTTAAAACCTTGGCAAGTTTTTCATCGGTAAGTGGTTTACGTTTATTTTCCTCTTCAATAGACATCTCAAGGATCTTCTTGATCTCTCGGGTAGAAACATCTTCCCCCTGGTCATTCTTCATAGATTCAGAAAAGAATTCTTTGATCAGTTTTGTTCCATATGGGGTATCCACATACTTAGAATTTGCTACCCTGGATACGGTTGAAACATCCATTTCGATCTCATCTGCGATATCTTTGAGGATCATTGGTCTCAAGTTACGTTCATCTCCCGTCAGGAAATATTCCTTCTGGTAGTTCATAATAGAGCTCATGGTTACCATAAGGGTTTGTTGTCGCTGCTTTATGGCCTCTATAAACCATTTGGCAGCGTCCAGTTTCTGTTTGATGAACATTACGGCATCTTTTTGGGCCTTGGTCTTTTCCTTTGATTCCTTGTATCCTTTCAGCATATTGCTGTAATCCCTGGAAATATGCATTTCCGGAGCATTCCTTCCGTTCAGGGTAAGCTGAAGCTCTCCGTCTTCGATCTTTATGGTAAAATCCGGAATAACATGCTCTACCATTCTGGTGTTTCCGGAATATGCTCCCCCTGGTTTAGGATTCAAATGTTCGATCACATCAATAGCTTCTCTCAGTTCATCTTCGGAAATATCATGCCTGCTTAATAGCTTTTTGTAATGCTTTTTACTGAACTGGTCGAAGGACCTGTCTATAATGTCTTTGGCCAGACTTACCTGTTTCGTGGGCTCCTTACGGTTTAACTGTATCAAAAGGCATTCCTGCAGATCTCTCGCGGCTACTCCGGCAGGATCTAATTCCTGTACCTTTAGTAAAACTTTTTCTACGGTTTCTTCATCGGTGTAAACGTTCTGGGTGAAGGCCAGATCATCTACAATATCCTGGACGGTTCTCCTTATATAGCCACTTTCATCTACGCTTCCTACCAGGAACTCGGCGATCTGCTGTTCAGTTTCTTCAAGGCGAAAGGTGCTTAATTGTGTCTTCAGGTGCTGAGTAAAAGAGGTGCCGGCAGCATAGGGGACCTGTTTATCATCATCGTCCGGACTGTAATTATTAGCCTGTAAGCGATAACTCGGGATCTCATCATCGCTTAGGTATTCATCTACATCGATCTCGGTTTCTATGCTTTCATTATCATAATCATCATCACTGTTCTCATTGGATAGTTCATCATACTCATCGATCCTTTCTTCTCTTCCTTCATCCAAAGCAGGGTTCTCTTCCAGTTCCTGCTTCACTCTTTGTTCAAAAGCCTGAGTTGGCAATTGAATGAGTTTCATAAGCTGGATCTGTTGAGGACTTAGCTTCTGTGATAATTTTAAGTTTAATTGTTGTTTAAGCATATAAAGGCTTGCTTTCTTACAAAAATAAGGAAAAACGGGGCCATACATCATTTGGCACGGCTTATGTTTCTGGTAAAATTTTGTTAATCCCTATCTTAGGTTCTTAAGGTTTCTAAATTTCTTGGGAAGTTCGGTACTAAACGTGAATTCTGAATTTTCTTCGGGATGTATAAAACTTAGTGAGTTCGCAAAGAGAAATAGACTTTTATTTTTCAATTTTCCAACTTCAGGCCTGCCATAAATAATGTCCCCGACAATAGGGAAACCTTCTTCTGATAAATGGATCCTGATCTGGTGGGTTCTTCCCGTTATCGGTTTTGCTTCTACCAGGCTGAATTCCTTCGAATCGATCTGAAATCTTCTCTTTCTTATGGTAATGGTGGTTGCAGACTTTCCTTCAATCGGCCTAGATATTTCTTTTTCTGTGGGGTATGTTCCATGAACGAGGGCACTGTAAGTTTTATGGACCTCTTTGTTTTCGAATTGTTTATTAAGATTTCGTAGTGCAGAAAATGTTTTGCCGCAAAGAAGTAATCCAGAAGTGGCCGAGTCCAGTCGATGAGCCGGCAGGGGAGTAGTTAAAGCATCACTTTTACCAGATGGTTTAAGGTTAAATGGTAAACTGTTTTTGATATTCTTAAAGGAATTTCCACTGGTAGGATATCCGGAAGGTTTTTTTATTACCGCTATGAAATCATCTTCATAGATAACTTCAAGTTTTAATTTGAAGATCTTGTGTTGTCTTTGGTTCCTAATTAGTTGTATTCGTTGCCCTTCTTTGATCCAGTCAGAGGTTTTCGCAGGTTTGCCATCTATAAGGATTAGTCCTTTTTTGACAGCTTTTTTTATCCCACTCCGGGTGGGAATACTTTCAAATTTTGAAACAGCATATTCCTGCAATCTTATCTTTTCTTCTATTTCCGGAACAAGATGAGTTTCCAGTACCTGCATCTGCTGTTTTGTTTTCTTCAAGATAGTATAAAAAAATACCACTAATACTTCATTTCATTGAAATGAGGTACAAGTGGCAAATTTTGTATTCTTTACAGCGGCAGAATGATGCCGGAAGATGTAAGACTAAAATTCGGCGTTCTGCGGTGTCCTTGGGAATGGGATCACATCCCTGATATTACCCATTCCGGTTGTGAACTGAACCAGACGTTCAAATCCTAAACCAAACCCGCTATGAACACAGGTTCCGAATTTTCTGGTTTCCAGATACCACCAAAGTTCTTCTTCAGGAATATTAAGTTCGTTCATTTTTTCCTTTAGAACATCCAGGCGTTCTTCTCTCTGGCTTCCGCCAACTATCTCTCCAATTCCCGGGAATAGGATATCCATTGCCCTTACCGTCTTTCCATCATCGTTCAATCTCATATAGAATGCCTTGATCTTGGCAGGATAATCGAAAAGGATCACCGGAGTTTTAAAATGCTTTTCCACAAGATATCGTTCGTGTTCGCTTTGAAGGTCGGCACCCCATTCTTCAATTATATAATTGAACTTTTTCTTTTTGTTGGGTTTGGAGTTCTTAAGAATGTCTATTGCTTCTGTATAGCTCACTCTTTTGAAATTGTTGTCCAGAACAAAATGAAGTTTCTCAAGAAGTGTCATCTCACTTCTCTCATTCTTTGGTTTTGCCTTGTCTTCATTGGCCTGTCTTTCGGCGAGGAATTCCAGATCTTCCTTACAGTTGTCCAGAACGAATCTCAGCACATATTTTATGAATTCCTCGGCAAGATCCATATTCCCATCCAGGTCACAAAAAGCGACTTCCGGTTCTATCATCCAGAATTCGGCGAGATGTCTTGAGGTATTTGAGTTTTCAGCTCTAAAAGTAGGGCCGAAGGTATATACCTGACCCAGACCCAAGGCATAGGCTTCTGCTTCCAGCTGGCCTGATACGGTTAGATTGGTTTCCTTTCCGAAGAAATCTTCCTTATAATTTATGCTTCCATCTTCATTTCTAGGAGGATTCTTCATATCCAGTGTAGTAACCCTGAACATCTCTCCCGCACCTTCAGCATCACTCCCTGTAATAATAGGGGTGTTTACATAATGGAAATGTTTCTCCTGGAAAAATCTATGTACTGCATAAGACAGTTTGCTGCGCACTCTCATTACGGCCCCGAAAGTATTGGTTCGAACCCTTAAGTGAGCCTGTTCACGAAGTTTTTCGAAACTGTGTTTTTTTGGTGAAAGAATAGTGAGTTTTACTTCTTCAGGATTAGCATCCCCAAGAATATTTATGGTAGATACTTCAATCTCTACTCGTTGCTGACTTCCCATACTTTCCTTGAGGGTACCCTTCACTTCAATTGCCGCACCTACAGTAATTCTCTTTAAAGTTTCTTCACTTGTATTTTCAAAATCTATAACACACTGAAGGTTTTTCAGGCTGGAACCATCATTAAGGGCAATAAAACGGTTACTTCGGAAAGAACGTACCCAGCCTTTGACATGGAATTCCTGTAAAAACTGATCGCTTTCCAGTATTTCAGCGACTTTTGCTCGTATCATTTATTTGAAATTTTATGGTGGACAAAGATAGTTTTTAGCCTTTAGCTTAGCAAGAAGGCTGTTTATTAAGATTTGTTTCTAGTAAACAGGTCATCATCTGCCTGTTCTTCTTCCTCTTCTGCTTCAATGATATTCATTGCAGGCTCCTTAAGTACCTTTTTATTAGCGATACTTCTTTCCAGTGATAATAGCAGAGAAGGAAGGAGTAAAAGATTTGAAAGCATCGCGAAGAGTAAGGTGGCAGATACAAGTCCTCCAAGGGCTACGGTACCTCCAAAACTACTGATCATGAAAACCGAGAATCCAAAGAAAAGAACTATGGAGGTGTAGAACATACTAACCCCGGTTTCTCTTAAAGCCGCATAAACCGACCTTTTGATCTTCCAGTTATTGGCCTTTAATTCCTGGCGGTATTTTGCAAGAAAATGTATGGTGTCATCTACCGAGATTCCAAAAGCGATACTAAAAACCAATATTGTGGAAGGTTTTATTGGTACTCCAAGGAATCCCATCATACCCGCAGTTACCAGCAATGGTAGAAGGTTAGGAACGAGTGATATAAGTATCATCCTGAAACTGCGGAACATCCATGCCATTAATCCGGCAATTAGCAAGATGGCCAGACCTAAAGATATAATCAGGTTCCTTACCAGGTAAGTAGTGCCCTTTTGGAATAAAAGGGCTTTACCCGTTAAAGAAACCTCATAACGTTCTTCAGGAAAAATCTTATTGATCTCATTTAAAAGATCTTCCTCAACTTCCTCCATCTTGTCTGTTCCTATATCCTTCATAAAGGTGGTGATACGTGCATACTGCCCCGTTGAGTCTACGTACGATTGCATTAAGCCTTCTTCAGAAGAGAGGCCTTTGGCATACGGCATTATAAAGTTCTGCTCCTGGGAAGTAGGTAACTGGTAATATTTAGGGTTATTGTTATAATAAGCCTGTTTGGAATATTTTACCAGTCTGGTCACTGAAAGAGGATTTGAAAGCTCCGGAATTTCCCTGATGTAATCTTCCAGTTGGTCTATTCTCTTTAAAGTAGAAAGTTTTATGACACCTTTAGGTCTTTTGGTGTCTACCAGGATCTCAAGTGGCATGATCCCGTCAAATTCACTTTCAAAGAATTTTATATCCTTGAAGAACTCGGTATTTTGTGGCATGTCTTCCAGTATACTTCCTGAGATCCTTATAGTATATATTCCTATTATACTTGCGACAAGGAGAACAACCGAAGAAATATAAATGGCGATCCTGTGATGTTTTACCATTTTTTCCATCCAATCCACAAAGCCACCAATCCATCTCTTATTAAGATGTTTCAGGTGCCTGGTTTTCGGAATTTTGAGGTAGCTGTAAATTATTGGAATTATAAGGAGACTAAGTATAAAGATCGCCAGGATATTCAAAGAAGCGACCACACCAAACTCCCTTAGAAGCTGACTGTCTGTTAGAATGAATGTAGCGAAACCGGAAGCCGTTGTGACATTTGTCATCAAGGTGGCATTCCCCACTTTGGTTATTACCCGTTGCAGGGATTTTGCCTGGTTCCCATGATTTTTTATTTCCTGCTGATATTTATTGATCAGGAAGATGCAGTTTGGAACCCCAATTACAATGATTAACGGGGGGATCAGAGCTGTTAGGATGGTGATCTCATAATTCAGCAGCCCGATAACACCAAAGGCCCACATAACCCCTATGCAAACCGTGATCATGGAAATTAAGGTAGCCCGCACAGACCTGAAGAAGAAAAAGAATATAAGGGAGGTAACGGCAAGGGCCGCACCTATAAAGAGTCCTATCTCATCAATTATATTCTGTGAATTGAGCGTTCGTATATATGGCATTCCTGAAACGTGGACTTCAATTCCATAGTTCTCTTCGAATTCTTCTACACGGGGCTTTAACTCTTCTAATACAAAGATCTTTCTTGCCTTAGTATTTACTAGTTCCTTGTTAAGATATAAGGCAGATTGTATCGTGTTAGAATTTGGACTGTAAACAAGGTTTTCATAGAAAGGCAGCTCGGTAAAAAGCTTATTTTCGAATTCTTTCAAGCTTTCATTGTCCAGAGAATCCTTTTCCAGGACCGGGACCATTTCAAATCTCTTGGGATCCTCGAATTTTTTGAGCTCCTTTAAATTTGCGGGAGAAATGATGTGGTCTACCTCCTTGAATTCATTCAGCTTAGAAATAAGATCGTTCCAGGCTGCGAATTTTTCCGGAGTGAAAAGTGCTGAGTCCTGAACTCCCAGTAATATCAGATTCCCTTCCTCTCCAAATTTTTCCAGAAAGGAATTATAAATCTGGTTCACAGGGTGGTCGTCTGGCATAAGGTTAGCTTCCGTATAGGAAAACCGCATGTTCTTCCAGTGAGTAGAAAGAAGAAATGTCATAATTCCTATGATAAGGATTATGCTAATCCTGTTCCTTAAAATTAGTCGAGCTATGGAGTTCCAGAATCCAAAACTGAAGATCTTATGCATAGTGGGTTTTTAGCGGCGCAAAGGTAAAAAAAGCTGACCTAAATAGTTTGGTATAAAGCGATTAATCTCGCAATAATTATAATTCCAGCTGCAAGGTAAATTTCAGGGCAAAATTCTCTTTGAAAGTAGGCAGGTGATAGGCGCCATACCGGTAAGCTGCACTTAGGCCAAATCCGGTAAATATCTTATTGAGCTCCATTCCAAATTCTGAAAATCCATGTTTCAGGGAATCGAATTCTACATTCAGATGATTCTCCATGTTTTCAAAATCTCCTATCACATGCCTGGAAATGAATACAAGTTCAGGTTTTAACCCGGGTGCAATCTGGAATGGCCTTAATTGGTGCTTTAGGTGAAGCATCACCTGTTTATCACTGAAGAACTCATTGTAATACATAGTCTCGAAACTATCCCTGCCCGCTACGGAAAACCTTCTTAGTATTTCGGGACGGTTGGGATTATTTGGATTGGCGTGGAAAGCATGGGATAGCGGTAAATCACCAAAAGCATAACTTCCTTCAAGTATAAAAATCGTGTTGGATTGGTCCAGCCTGGGGATCTCATGATCTATAGCCAATCCAATTCTTGTAAAGTCAAAGGCTCCGTCCAGTTGCTCAAAGGATTTCTGGATCTGGCCGGAAATACGGGGAAATCTTTTTTCAAGGATTATATTTTTCTCAGGGGTGCTGAGAAATTTGGAAAAAGGGCTCCAAACAAAGGATAATGTAGCCAGATTCAGGTCATAATCAGCATATTCTATTCCGTCTTTCAAATAAGCATAGTTCTGGATTTGCCATATTTCCTCTCTGCCTATACGCAATTCAGTATCAAGTCTTGGAGTGATTCGATGCTTAATTCCAGTCCAGTAGGTTCTGTAATTATGAAAGAAATTAATATTTACGAATCTAGGGTTGATCAACGAGAAGGGACCCTTAACGTTCTGGTAGTCATAAGAAGCTGTTTCCCTGATATCCCTTGAAAAATAAAAATTAAGATTAGTTCCCTGCCTCTTGTTGAGATAGATCTCTGTTCCAATACCATATTTTGCTACTTCATCCTTAAATCCGTAGGTGAAATAACCATTAATGTTGAATTTTTCAGAAACTCTCTCATTCGTTTTTCCTCCCAGTCCAAGCCTTATACCTTCGTAATTATTGAATTTAAAGATCTTGCCAAGATTAACGTCAAAAGGTCCTATTGGATAGAAACCGGTAGCAATGGCATTTTCTAATACCAGTTTTCTTTTTACGTCCCTTGCCTGTATAATACTGTCCACGATATTTTCGGCAGCTTCATCTCTTTGGGTAAATGGTGTAATCCGGTTTTTATTCCAGAAGTCCGCTTCTTTTGAGCTAGCGTCTTCCGTTACGCTTATTTCAGGTAGAGCGTATGATACTTTGCCTTCAAAGTCCAGATCGATATTGTAAAGATCAACTTCAGACCTTAAATAAGTATCCCTTTGAATATCCTCGGGTGGGAAAATAATATCCAATACACTTTCTTTCCTCTGTACCGCTCCTAAACTGATTGTTCCTCCAAAAACTGCAATTTCCTTTCCTCCCTGTCCTGGTCTAACCGTGGTGATTTGTTTCGAAGGAAACCACAATTCTTCTTCGGGATAATAGGTGTAATCATGAATCACTTCCAGTTTAACCGAGCCTAATAACTGCGCCTTGGCTCGCTGTATCGCCAGGCTTTTGGTATCCAAATAAAGGATTCCTTCAAGGCCGGCAACTACGAGTGGTCGTTTAGGCTTAAAATAGACGATGTAAGCAGGTCGTTCAGTCCTGGTGGTATCCAGTATCTTATATTCGTAATTATTAAGAGCCTGTTTTCCCAAAGGTCCGGCATACTGGGTTTTGAAAAGCTTATAATCGTCCTTGTAAATCGAAAGTGGATTGACCTGCATGGAAAGCAGCCTGTAAACAGGTTTTTCGAAGCCTGCCGTTTTGATGCCGATCACTTCTTCTTTTGATCCTTTTCCGGAAATAAAGGTGTGTTCAGATACTTTTTCTGAAAGGTAGGTCCTGCCCTCATTAAGGATGGTCTCTATGGCAGCCGAAGTGGAATCAGCTACTAGCTGAAGGCTTCCCGATTCATTATCGATGATGAATTTTGAATAGGAATTATATTTAAAAGAAGTAAGGGCTTTTTCGGGATCGTTCTTTTCTTTTGCCGCTATGGCCTTTTTTATAAGTCCGTTTGCTAAGACTTCCTTGCTGGTAATATAAACGGTTTGCAGTTTTTCTGGCTCGGGGCTAAGACCAACCTGGATATAATTGGTATATGGATTTACCTGGACCTTTGTATCCTGAAAACCGATATATGAAATGCTTAGTGTGATATTCTTATCAGGGCGTTCTATGGTAAAACTTCCGTCAATATTGGTAAGGATAGATTCCCGGTTAGGGATCTCGATCTTAGCGTAGGCAAGGGGTTCCCGGGTATCCTTGTTTATTACCCGACCATTGATACCGGTTTGGCCATAGATAAAGAAAACATTTAAAAAGAAGATTAAGAATAAGAGATTTCGCATCAACCCGGATCTGTTGTTTGACCTTAATATAAATAAAAATTGCCGGTCTTACCTGCAATTCTACAGATCAAAAAACCGGCAATCAATTATTTGAAATAACCTTAAACGGTCATTATTTCCTTTTCTTTATTAGCAAGGATCTTATCTATTCTTTCAATATAACTATCGGTTAATTCCTGAACCTCACTTTCAGCAGCTTTCAGGGCATCTTCTGAAATATCAAGTTTCTTGAGTTCCTGATTAGCCTGCTTTCTATCATTTCTTACCCCTACTTTGGCATCTTCTGCTTCAGCCTTAGCCTGTTTGGTAAGTTGTCTTCTTCTTTCCTCGGTAAGCGGCGGAACGTTAATTATTACGCTTTCCCCGTTATTCATTGGATTGAAGCCAAGATTTGCCTGCATGATACCTTTTTCGATTTCCTGGATCAGGCTTTTTTCAAAAGGCTGAATGGAAAGTGTCCTGGCATCTGGAGTATTAACATTGGCTACCTGATTAAGCGGAGTTTGAGTGCCATAATACTCAACCATAACGCTTCCCAACATGCTTGGGTTAGCTTTTCCGGCACGGATATTTGCAAGTTGCTTTTTAAGGTGAGCAATCGCTTTCTCCATTCCTTCTTTAGCTTCTTCTAGAATAAATTCAACTTCATCCATTTTATGTTACTTTAAAATTTCAGTTATTATAGGTTTACTTTGGTTCCCACTTTTTCTCCGGTTGCTACTTTTAGAAGGTTCCCGGGTTTGTTCATGTCGAACACTATGATTGGAAGTTCATTTTCCTGACTCAAGGTAAAAGCTGTAGTGTCCATAACCTTTAGTCCTTTTTTTATCACATCTTCAAATGTAATAAAATCGAATTTAGTTGCTTCCTTGTCCTTTTCAGGGTCTGAGGTATAGATACCGTCTACTCTGGTTCCCTTAAGGATCACATCAGCATTTATTTCAATAGCGCGCAGTACCGCGGCTGAGTCTGTGGTGAAATAGGGATTACCGGTTCCGCCTCCAAAGATCACCACCCTGCCTTTTTCCAGGTGTCTTATAGCTTTTCTACGTATAAAAGGTTCAGCAACTTCATTGATCTTTATGGCAGATTGTAATCTCGTCTGAATTTCGGTGTCTTCGAGCGCGCTTTGCAGCGCAAGTCCGTTGATTACTGTTGCGAGCATTCCCATATGGTCGCCCTGAACACGATCCATTCCTCTACTTGCACCGGCCACACCCCGAAAAATATTTCCTCCTCCTATTACTATGGCCACTTCAATACCTTTATCGACTACCGATTTTATCTCTTCTGCATATTCTGCCAGTCGATCCGGGTCAATGCCATATTGGCGTTTTCCCATTAATGCTTCTCCCGATAGTTTTAAAAGTATTCTTTTGTATTGCATAGCTGATTTTTAGATAATCGTTGCAAATATAGCTAATATCTGCTTTTGTGAAATATAATGCCATTAATTTGAAATGCTCCAAGTTTTTATAAAATCTTAAAAATGTCAGTTATAAATCCCAGTGTAATATCTGTACATCGGTATGGCCGGATTTTTGATATATTTGACAGTGTAAAAAACAAGAAAATAAATGTTAGGATATTATATAATTGCAGGGCTCATTTTTGTAGTGAGCATGTACGTGAGCAATAAGCTGAAGAGTAAGTTCAAAAAATACTCTAAGGTGCATTTGCAAAATGGGATGAGCGGTAAAGAGATCGCAGAGCGTATGTTAAGTGATAACGGTATCTATGATGTAAAGGTGATCTCTACTCCCGGTATGCTTACAGACCATTATAATCCCTCCAAGAAAACGATAAACTTGAGTGAAGGTGTGTATACACAAAGAAATGCAGCCGCTGCTGCGGTAGCTGCTCACGAATGTGGACATGCTGTGCAACATGCAAAGGCTTACAGCTGGCTTCAAATGAGAAGTAAACTGGTGCCGGTAGTCAGTGTGGCTTCCAAACTTTCTCAATGGGCTATTTTTGGAGGTATCATGTTAATGGTAATGGTGGGATCTGGAATAGGGCAGACCATCTTATTGCTGGGAATTATAATGTATGGTATGGGTACCCTTTTCAGCTTTATTACCCTTCCGGTGGAATATGACGCAAGTAAGAGAGCACTGGTATGGCTCGAGAATGAAAATATGCTTACCAGTCAGGAACATGATGCGGCAGAAGATTCCCTTAAATGGGCAGCAAGGACTTATGTAGTAGCTGCTATAGGATCTCTGGCAACTTTATTTTACTTCCTTAGTATTTACATGGGAAGAGATTAAAAGAAGAAACTCTAAGATAAAGCTGCCTCTAAAGGCAGCTTTTTTTATATTTTGATCTGACGGTTTATTTGCTGGTTAAGGGAGATAAAAGTTTCCGTTCTGCTTACACCTTCAATGGCCTGAATATTCTTGTTCAATACATTCATAAGGTGCTCGTTGTCCTTACATAGGATCTTTAAGAAAATAGACCAGTTCCCTGTGGTGTAATGACATTCGATCA
The DNA here is from genome assembly GCA_964456105.1 of uncultured Christiangramia sp. Taxonomy (GTDB): domain Bacteria; phylum Bacteroidota; class Bacteroidia; order Flavobacteriales; family Flavobacteriaceae; genus Christiangramia. The sequence continues at coordinate 14,312 of CAYWAB010000039.1, forward strand.
CTTCGGGAATCTGACTCAATTTTTTTACGGCTTGCGGATTGCTTACCGCTTTATCCAGGTAGACTCCCACGAACGCCATGGTCTTATAACCTAACATACGAGCGTCCAGCATCATTTTAGAGCCTTCAATGAGCCCCGACTTTTCAAGCTTCCTTAGACGTTGATGTACTGCTGCGCCGGTAATACCAATATTCTTGGCTATTTCCAGGATGGGCTTCTTGGCATCTTCCATCAGGAAGTTAAGGATAGTTTTATCGATCCCGTCCAGCTTAACATTTTCATTAACTATTTTCATGATAGATTCTTTTGGGTATTAAGCTAAAATAGTAAAAATGCTTTTCAAATCTAATTGCCTACCTCTCCAAATGGATTGTATCCTAAATATTCTGTCTCTTTTTCTTTAAATTTTATATCATGAGACTCAAGTTTTTTAAGAATCGGTCCGTAGACTTCCTTGCTAATGGGTAATTGCACCCCGGGATTTTTAATCTCCCCGTTCAGGATCATGATCGTTGCCATCGCTACAGGTAGTCCAACTGTTTTGGCCATAGCAGTTTTATTTTGGTTTTCACCAATATGGACCATAGTAGAATCTATCTGCTTTTTTTCACCATCAAGTTCATACCCGAACTTATGATACATCACTATCATGTCTTTGTCTTCCTCGCTGAGGGTCCACTTATCCATTAGTATCTTTTGAAGTGCCTGGGCAGGAGTCGCTTCTTTGATTCCTATCTTTTTATTTGGGTTAAAGATGTCCAGTTCCAGTAACTTCTCCCACATGATATCATCCTGGTCGATCTTTAGATTGTGGCGGGTTTTTAACTCTACAGAATCACTTGGTGAGTAGGGTAGGAAGGAATTGATAAAATCCCTGTAGCTCATATCTTCAGAATTTTCCATAATAAAACTATCGTCAGTCATACCTAGCTGTACGAACATATTCCAGGCACGGCTAAAACCTACCTTCCTGATCGTTCCCCGGTATAAGGTAAGAGCGTCTTCCAGTCCATAAATATTTTGGTATTTTAAGGAGTTACGGTTCGCATAGCCCTCGAATTTGCCATAATTCTGGATCTCAAGGAATTCTGTTCTTCTAAACAAACGATGGTAAGGGATGTATTTGTATTTCCCTTCCTGGATGAATTCCGCAACGCCTCCCTGGCCGGCGACTACCACATTCCTTGGGTTCCACGTAAATTTATAGTTCCAGAGATTGTTATCGCTTTCAGGGGCAACAAGTCCGCCGGTAAAAGATTCAAAAAGGATCATTTTACCACCATTGTCACGAATACGGTCTATTACCTGCATGGCACTCATATGGTCTATTCCAGGATCCACGCCTATCTCATTCATAAAGATGAGACCTTTTTCTTTTACCTCCTTATCCAGTTTCTTCATCTCATCTGAGATATAAGAAGCCGTTACCATGTTTTTGCCGAATCTTAGGCAATCTTTTGCTACTTCTATGTGGAATCTTGCCGGAAGCATTGAAATTACAATATCGGCTCTTTTTATGGCCGGTTCCCTGCTCTCGATTTTAAAGACATCAAGCTCGAAGGCCTCACATTTCTTATGGCCCTTGGAAGCTTTTTCAGCGTTTTCCAGGTTAATATCCCCGATTCTAAGAAAAAGATTTTCGCTATCTGCCTGTTCCAGCAGATAATTAATGAGAACAGAGGTAGATTTTCCCGCTCCCACAATTAAAATTTCTCGCATAAATTAAGTTAGTTTTGTGTAGTTGTAAACGAATGTATTAAAACTTTGAATGAAAAAAAATGTAAGCGCGATGAGAAAATTCTTGGTGACAGGAACTGTTTTTGGATTGCTAGCAGTTGTTCTTGGAGCTTTTGCTGCCCACGGACTTAAAACTGCTATTTCTGCCGAATCCCTGGACTCCTTTGAAACAGGAGTGAGATTTCAAATGTACCACGCATTTTTACTTTTAATAACTGGCTTGTTGGTAGAAAGAGTAAACAATAATTTCAATGTTGTTTTTTATATGGTCTTATTTGGGATTATTTTATTTTCGGGATCTATTTACCTGCTAGCTACAAATGAACTTACCAGTTTCGATTTTACTGTCATAGCCCTTGTGACGCCTGTTGGAGGTGGTATTTTGATCCTGTCATGGGTGTTTCTGTTGCTTAATTTCATAAAGTTAAAAAAGAAATAATTTGGTAAGTATTGGTGATTAATCTGTTTAAGATTTCTACTTTTGTATACCTAAACAAACCACTGAATTGATTTTTTTATGGTCGAAAACACCCAAGTTACGAAAACGATTTCGTTAGAGGATTACGGGATTCGAAATTCCACTGTGCATTATCAGTTATCTCCGGAAGAACTACATGAAGAAACATTGCGTCTGGGACAGGGCGTGGAAAGTTCGATGGGAGCTTTGGCTGTTAATACCGGGAAATTCACCGGTAGGTCACCAAAAGACAGATTTATCGTAAAGGATGAAATCACAAAGGATAAAGTCTGGTGGGGAGATATCAATATTCCCTTTGAACCGGAAAAGTTTGATAAGTTATATAAAAAGCTTGTCTCTTATCTAAGTGAGAAAAACATTTATGTGCGAGACGCTTATGCCTGCGCAGATGAGGATTATCGTTTAAACATCAGAGTTATAAACGAATATCCATGGTCTAACATGTTTGCTTATAATATGTTCCTTAGACCAGATGAATCTGAACTGGATGATTTCCGCGAGGATTGGCTAGTAGTTAATGCGCCTGGTTTTAAAGCCGACACTGAGGTGGACGGTACAAGACAGGAAAATTTCGCCATTCTTAATTTTAGCAAGAAGATTGCGCTTATTGGTGGTACGGGTTATACCGGGGAAATCAAAAAGGGGATTTTTTCTGCTTTAAATTTCATTCTTCCCGTTTACAAGGATACCCTTCCTATGCATTGTTCAGCGAATGTGGGAGAAGAGGGCGATACTGCCATCTTTTTCGGACTCTCAGGAACAGGTAAAACTACGCTTTCGGCAGATCCGGAGCGAAAACTTATTGGTGACGATGAACACGGATGGACTTCGGAAAATACCATATTCAATTTTGAGGGCGGATGTTACGCAAAAGTGATCGACCTTTCAGAGGAGAATGAGCCTGACATCTATCATGCGATCAAACCTGGAGCAATACTCGAAAATGTTATCCTGGATGAGAATGGAGAAGTAGATTTCTCTGATACAAGCATTACCCAGAATACGAGGGTAAGTTATCCTATTCATCATATTAATAATATTCAGGAGCCTTCAGTAGGGCAGAATCCAAAGAATATATTCTTTCTTACGGCAGACGCCTTTGGAGTTTTACCTCCTATAAGTAAATTAACACCAGGGCAGGCAGCCTATCATTTTATAAGTGGATATACCGCGAAGGTGGCGGGTACAGAAGCCGGCGTAACAGAGCCTGTACCAAGTTTTTCAGCTTGTTTTGGCGCTCCTTTCATGCCCTTGCATCCAACGGAGTATGCTGAAATGTTAAGTGCAAAAATGCAGGATGCCAATGTAAATGTATGGTTGGTGAATACCGGTTGGACCGGTGGGCCATATGGAACTGGTAGCAGGATGAAGCTTAAATATACTAGAGAAATGATTAGCGCCGCGCTTGAAGGCAAGCTCTCCGATGTTGATTATGAAAAACACGAGATTTTTGGTCTTCAAATGCCAAAATCCTGTGAAGGTGTTCCTTCAGAAATTCTTAATCCTAAGAATACCTGGAAAGATAAAGATCATTATAATCGCAAAGCTAAAGAGCTCTCTAATTTTTTCCGAATGAACTTCAAAAAGTTCGAAGAGTATGCTAATGAGGAAATTATGAATGGTGCTCCGATAGAATAGTTTTAGTTTTTTTAAATTGTTTAAATGTTGAAAGTGAAAAACCCGGTCGAAAAGACCGGGTTTTTTTATTTTGAGTATGTTGAAGGCTGATTAAGCTTTCTTGTTCACTTCACTTATATATTTACTGATAGCCATGGTCATACTTGGAGTTTCCGGAGTAGGCGCTTTAATGTTCACGACAAGTCCATGTTCCTTAGCAGCTTTAATGGTAGTGTTCCCAAAAACCGCGATCCTTGTTTCATTTTGTTTGAAGTCAGGGAAGTTTTCGAACAAAGACTTTATTCCACTTGGGCTAAAGAAAACCAGGATGTCATAAGTGACATCTTTTAAATGAGAAAGGTCGCTAACTACCGTTCTGTAAAAAACAGCTTTTTTCCAGTCCACTCCTAATTTATTCAACGTCTTGGGAACATCTGGCTTTAGCATATCTGAGGAAGGAAGTAGAAATTTCTCATTCTTATATTTCTTGATCAGTGGAGCAAGTTCAGCAAAAGTCCTTTTTCCTACATAGATCTTTCGTTTACGGTATACGACATACTTCTGCAAGTAGTAAGCTACTGCCTCACTAAGGCAGAAATATTTCAGCGTGTCCGGTACTTTATACCTCATTTCATCTGCAATTCTAAAGAAGTGATCTACCGCATTACGGCTAGTAAGTATAATGGCAGTATAATTTGTAAGATCAACTTTTTGTTGTCTTACTTCTTTAGACGGAACACCTTCAACATGGATAAAGGGTATGAAATCAATTTTAACTTTTTGCTTTTCCTCTAGCTCAAAATAAGGAGAATTTTCAACCTTAGGTTCGGGCTGAGAGACCAAAATTGTTTTCACTTTCATAAAAAATTCTTTAATAGATCCTTTTCAAATTGTAATAAGCTTGTACAAAATAATATAAGGGGCAATTTCAAGTGCGCAAAGGTACAAAATAAAATAGAACCAATT